>CAZTHH010000016.1:0-10723 GCA_964613545.1 uncultured Candidatus Saccharibacteria bacterium | reverse complement strand
CTTCCAGAAGACGCAGTCGGAATATTTATTGTAACGTTTCCACCAAGTGAAACGGGTGACCCAGAGATATTTACATCAGTTCCACTACTTCCCGCAGAAAATGAAATCGAGGAATTAACTAAATCAGTATTCTGAACTGCCCCTGAAAGATTTAATTTACTATATGAAATACTCCCCGCAAGCATGCCGTCAGTCACCTTTCCAGCTCCAATAGTCGTCGTAATTGAATTTGTTCCACTGCCTGAAATATCTCCAGAGAGAGTAATATTTTCGTTACTAGTGAGATAAGTATTTGTATCTACAGAAAGCGTTCCATCAGAACCAGACGTTCGCAAAATTCCATTAGTAGTCAAATTAGCAAGCTTTGTAATTGTCTGTATTGGATCTACGGTAAGCGATCCAGCAGAGAGAGAAAGACCAGTACCAGTAAAATCAGTAATACTATCACCTGCCAAATTTATTCCAAGCGAAGTTAAGATTCCGGCAATAGTAAGATCTCCTCCTGCTGTTAATTTATTTGATGAAGAGAAAAATTGTATATCTCCTGTGACCCCAGATTGAAAGGTTAATTTATTTGTACCGAGAGCACGCATCCCTGCATCTACTGCTCCAAGGATTAAACTTCCACTGGTAAGAACGGGAATTTGATCTCCTGTGGCAGATTGCGCTGGAGTAAACCCACCAACTTTTTTTGCATTAATCGCATACCCAGAAGAAACAATACGCTGACGTGGTGAGAGCGTTTCAAACGAAGTTACCCCACTACATGACCCCGCGACAGATGCGGCAACATCGATATTTAAATAAATTTCATCAGTACTATTAAAATCAAAATCAAGTAAATCACCACCTGCACTCGTATCGCCAATATCAGCATTTAAAACACCATTTTTGACATTTACTGTCATTGTTGAAGGAGTACTCGCTGGCCATAAGCGATTGTCAGTTCCACCAATACTTGCATCATCATACCCAGAAAAACGAAAACAATAATTCGTCCCCGAAGCCCCACCCAGAAGATTGCCTGATGCATCAAGGAGTCTCCCTTGATGATGCAGAATTGTAGGGACACCAGCCGTCGCAAACACCGAAGGTATCATTCCAAAAAATAAAAACAATCCAAAGATACCGGTAAGTATCTTTGTAAAAATGGACTGTTTTGTTTTTATAAATGAATATATCATGATTTAGTTTTCTTTGTATTTTTTACTTCAGCGACAATCACTTTTTCCGCAGAACGTAAATCTTTTTTGAATTGTTTTACAAATACCTTTTCTTCATCAGTCAAAGGCTCCAATGCTTTTACCTTTTTAAATATTTTTACTTCTTCGTTTAAATCTTCTTCAAGAATTGCAAAGCTCTTTTCTATGAGTGCCTCAGCATCACGTAATTTTGTGGTTAAATGCTTACGATAATGCATTACTCGATATACTCCATAAATAAGAATTACTCCAAATAATAATATCAAACTGACAAAGGGAACGGCCAGAGAAAGCACATCACTAATCCTCTTTACAATATTAAAATTTCCAAATACTGCAAGTCGTAGTGGTGCCGTAGTCTCGCTCTCAACACCAGACTCACTACGCGCTCGTGCACTTATCATATAAATACCTTTTACCGCTCGGTGCTCAGACGCATAGGTAAAAAGCCCTTTTTCATTAGCGCGAACCGTAACTGCTTCACGTCGAGGAGTGGCCGTACCAGAAATAATTCCATCAGAAGTAATCATTATATATGCCATTGGATCAGCCATACCTTTTATCACAATAAAATCATTTTCAGAAATATCATTTGAGTAATCAGTAATTATCGGAACCATGATTCCATTTGTAGTAAATGAAATACTTGTTGAAATTATTTCACCAGTACTTCCGGTCATAGATACCTTTACCGTATGCGCCCCGCGAGCAAGAGTGTTTGTTTCAAAAATATGACTACCGGTATCTTCCCATGCTTGAGAAACCGTATCGATTTCAATCTGATATGGTACTTTCACATTACGACCAACACCAGTAATCAAAAAGCGTGACCTTGGGTCCATTTCATCTTGTTTCTTTATTTCTTCAATTTTGATTTGGGGAGTAAGTATTTTATCTACAGATACTTCCTTTACTGGAGTTACTTTTTCTTTTTGTGTGAGTTGTCCAATCGTCAGCGCAATACCAGCACGACCAGTGAGCACATTGGTCCCCTCACCATCATTGGCAAGAACTGAACCAGACGCAATTTGTATTGTGCCAGTACCTATGGCTTTTGCTTTAAAAACGACAGTCAAAACGGTACCTGCCCCTTTGTACCCACCGCTACTAAGGGAAACACCTTCCCATGACACATTCCCATTTGCATTAGAATATGTTGGTTCTACTGGCCACTGACTAATCATTGAATTTGTTTTAGAAATTGATTGTACTTGCAATAAATTCTTTGGAAAAGAAATCTGCCCAGAAATAGCATTGATTGGTTCAGTGCTATTTACAATCACTTTTACTTTTACAGTATCACCGACAACAGGGGTAGTAGCATCGGAAGAAAAACGCAATTCAGCACCGAACGCGACATGCGCACTACCGACAAAAAGCAAGACAGAAAATAAAAATGTACTCAGTTTATATTTCATATACTATATATATTATACTGTATGTCGGCGGAGATATCTATAACAAACATATCCACAAAGGCAAAATACTAAAAAGAATATACCAATCACTACCGGCGCAGTGAGTGACGCCTCCCGCACATTTCCATCCATATCATACGCACGAACAATAATGCGGTACAGCGGTGTCTGATTTACCAGAAGGACGGGACTACTACTCTTCACACAATTAATTCTAGAAAATTCACATACTTCATAATATGAAATACCTGAACCTTTATCAGTACTATTAAATACAATAAAAAACTTATTATCATATGCATACTCACTACGAATACGCTCAATGGTAAATTTTTCAGGCTTGACGGAATCTGCAATCACCGTGTCAGTAATGCCATCTTTTTTAGAATGGATCGTGATTATTGTCGTTTTATTTTCTGAGGTATCCATATCCCCTTCACCATTATTGAGCAATAGTACTGGATTTTTTATATTGACTTTTGTGTCACCAACGGTCAATGCAAAAAAAGTTACCGTAAAAATAGGTGCATCGCTTATTATTATTCCACCAGGAATAATTCCAGAAAAATGAATAGTGCCTGGTGTGGTGTTCTCAGGCTTTTCTACCCACATACTTACCAAAGAATTTCCTGTCGCAACTCGCTCGACACGAAGTATTCTGGCATCATACTCCAATTGCCCTTGTACGGTATTTATAGATTTCCCTTCTGTGTTAAGTAGGACTTGAGCGGTAAACGGAACACCTTCGTACACCGTGCCAGTGCCATGCACTTCCAAAATACTTGCATACGCATGTGGTATGAATAAAAAAAGAAAGAGCATGCTACCTACTATTGTTATGTTAAAATATTTTTTCATATATTATCCTGTCCAGTAATACGCCATAATACTAAAATCAACCAAATTAATTTTTCCATCACCATTTAACTTTGTCTGATCAAGAATAATTCCTTTTCCAGAAAGTGGCTTCTTGTACCAAAATGCAGCAATCGAAAAATCGACAAGGTTCACCCTACAATCACCGTTAAGGTCTCCTTTTGCTGGACATTTATTTAACCCTTCTATCATGTCGACTGTTTCAGTCCCGACTTTAAATGGAAATCCTACACCATAATCACTAATCTGATTTTGGAATGCGACTTTGGATTTAGCATTGTGACTCCCGAGCTCGAGAGGCGAAGTATCGAGAGTCTTTAGATACACACCATTTTTATCAGTGGTGACTTTATTAAAAATTTCTACCGCAGAATGGACAGAGATAGTGACTTCACTCGAAGGTACTGCTTGGCCAAAAAAAGTAATATTATCACCCTGCTTTACTTGTGATTTATCTCCTGAAATAGTCGGGGATATAAAAATACCACCAATATTCATAGTAACACCATTAGTAACAGTAACAGGGAATGATTGCAATAATGATTTTACTCCATTACGATCCACTGAATAGCAACTAAACACATACGAACCAGCGGTAAGGTTTGTCATTTCAATATAAAACGAGGCATCCGAACCAGAAAAAGTCGTCGCAACAACTTGCCCGTCTTTGAGTAATGTTACCGAACTATTCGGGTATGCTCGTCCCGCAAAAACTACTTTTGTTCCTGAAGACGAACCTCCCCCTCCACCGCCTCCACCACCTCCTCCACCGCCACCAGACGTAGTTCCAGCAGTAGCACCACCCGAAACAGCAACAGGAGTTGCATTTACTATAGCAGATTCAGTAAGTAAAATTCCGGCTGCGTATGAACGTATTTTAAAGAAATATTGTGTGTTATTAGTGAGCCCTGTTTTATTATACGTAAGGACATTTCCTGCATTCGTATACGTATATACTCCAGCAAGTGTCGTACTTACACCCACTTCATAACTAGTAATATTGGCAAACACACCAGAAGAAGCAGTCCATAAAAGAGTTACCTGTGTGTCTCCCGCTGTCGCAGAAACAATGGGAGAAGTTGCCGTTGGAAAATATAAAAATCCTGCATTCTGAATAAATGTAGTACTATCACTTACCCCACTAGTGAGTTGCCCTGTCGAAGACAAATAATGAAAACTAGTCGAATATGATTCCCCTCCCTGAGTAGTGGTTAGAGGATTTTCAATCTGAAAACTAGTACTTGAAAAGTCGGCACGTACTAAAGAGCTCATAATAACGACAATAAATAAACCAAAAATGAGAATCCTTGCAAGAAAAGATATATAGTTTTTTTTATTAAAGAAAAACATGAATAGAAACTTATTCACCAGGTACTATTTCAGGTGCGGGAGGAGTCGGTGTAGATACTTCTTCCACTGGAACTTCTGGTATTACTTCAGGTATCACCTCTGGAATTATTTCTGGATCCGGAGTTGGAGTCGGATCGGGAGTTGGATCAGGAGTAGGAGCTGGTAAAGAAGGAGTGGGGCTTCCACCGTGTGCAGTATTAATCAAATCTCTAATATCTTGCTCAGTGAGACACTCAGTATCACTAATACAAATTGTTTTTGTAGTGACTCTTTCTGTAAATATATTTTTGATGCCATTCATTGCACTTCCAATCCAATCACGAAGTATCCCTGCAAAAGTAGACTCTGGGGTGAAATTAATAATACCCTGCACTTTCAAATCAAGTTCTTGAATTGATTTAGCAAGAAGTGGAATCATATCGATATAGTACACACCGTGCGGAGTTACTCCATCAGCTTCACGCACAACAAGCTCTGGATTTATAGCATCTATTTCTTCAGCAATAAAACCAAAACGTGTTTTTTGACTACCGTTGTATTTGAAAGAAACTGGGCGTAGTTGATTCACCATATCGAGACTTGACCCAACCGAAACAATATCGTACTTGAAACGTTGTGATGAAGGAGAACAAGATCCTGAGCTATCTCTTGTGAGAGTGTTGCTACCATTAATACAAACAACATCTCCGGCACCTGAGGTTGAACTTAATCCACTGAATATAATATCACCACTTGAAGTAATACCTGCTGCACCTGTAATAACACCACTCGCGTCGACAGTAAATCCACTATTTGATCCTACTGATAGCAATGCAGTTGGCGCATTATTTCCCACACCTAAACGGCTATTATTCTGATCAAAAAATAAATTACTCCCTTGCTGATCAGGTTCACCTGATCCGCCCCCAAATATAATAGAACCTGGAGAGAAAGACAGCGCGTTTTGTTTCCCGTTGAATGTACTCCAATCAGCCGCAGAAAGGTACCCATCGTTACCTATTGTTGCAGCAACTAGCGCGTTTTGTTTCCCGTTGAATGTACTCCAATCAATTGAAGAAAGATATCCGTCTGTTAGACTACTTGATTGCGCAATATTCAATGGATTTCCTCCTGTACCATCACCGGCAAGAGGGCTGTTGACAGAAACTGACGAAAGTCCTCCACCTCCACCTCCTCCAGCAGCCCAAGTAAGATTACCTGATCCGTCATTGGTAAGTACATCACCATTACTACCCTGCGAATTGGTCCAGCTGTACGCAACTCCATTTATTGAACCAATATTTTCTATAGTTAATACACCATTTTCATCCATGGTTAATTTCTTTCCTGTACTAAAATTACGAAGGATAATATCTGAAGTAGCGAGCCCAACTGTCTGTAAATAATATGCATCATCAGTTGCATTATAGTAATTTGATGCATACGCACTCGTAGTATTTATGTCTGGATACAAATTAATAGTAGGACTATTGCCGCCACTTCCACCGAGCACAATATTTCCCCCGCCAGTGACCAAAACAGCGGCGAATAAAGGATTACTTCCAATGCTATTTACTGTAAGTGCAGCCGATGGTGTCGCTGTACCAATACCCAAACGGTTATTTGTATCATCCCAGAAAAAGTTTGAATTATCTTGTGCAAGTTGATTTGAACTATTTGCAAAAAGAATAGACCCTGACGTTGAAGAAGTCACAGAACTTCCAATCGCCACACTTGCAGCCCCTGCAGTCACCCAAGAAAGACCACCTGAGCCATCATTTGAAAGCACATAACCACTTCCTCCTGCTTGTGCACTCGGCCAAGAGTAATCAACATTTCTTATTTTTATAAGATTTCCATTTGTATCAACTTGAAACGTACCGATACTTCCACCGACTGAAAACAAAGAATTAGGAGTACTACTTAACCCAATTCCCACATTAGTACTATTGAATATAAAATTCTTACCAGCAGAAGCACCCTCAACATAAAAAGTACTCGCATCACTCATCGAAAATCGAAAATCATTATCCGCATCATCTGAATATGTCCAATCCCAATAAATAGTAGTCGCTGGATTAAATCCAGTTTTTCCCCTTTGTACTTCTATTCCAGGGTTATTTAGTGCATCAACCCCATACAAAAAACGTGCATGCCCAGTATTTCCCCCACCATAAGTCCCTCCTGTCTCACGTTCAATAATCTGCTGAAATGGATGAGTGGTGGACACAATATGCATCGTTGCCTGCGGGCTATTTGTCCCTACTCCAAAATCATTATTTGTATTATCCCAAAAAAGATTACTAGTGTCCTCACTCACTATGCCACCCGTTCCAGTAAATAATAGTGAGCCAGCAGTCAAAGAAGACAGTGTTGGAGCAGAAGAAAATGTTTTTGCACCAGCAAAAGTTTGTGTTCCAGTAGAAACCATACCAGGGACAGTTGCAGATGCAGGGCCAAAAGTAATTGTCGTCCCACTGATACTTGCACCATTTGTCTGGGCAGAGCCAGAAAAAGTTCCAATAGTATCGACACCACTTCCACCTCCACCACCACTTACCGTACCCCAAGTGAAATTTCCACTTGAATCTGCGGTAAGATATTTATTTGTCCCACTATTATACCCAGATGCAGCATCCGGAAGAATGATACGCCAATTACTTGCAGTAGTCGGGGTAGAGGTACCACTAGTACCATCTGTTGTCGGATTTGAAGTAAGACGATAAGTAACATTTGTACCACCACTTCCTGTTCCACACGTAGTATCAGTCGCATCATCACGAACAGTCACAAGCATTCCAGTAGAACGACGTTCGCGTGTAATCGCACAAAGTGCGTCACGATCAGAAACTTGCATATGCCCTCCTTGAAGATAATTTGTGTCAGCGATAGCATATGTATTTGCAGTATCCCCTACAGTAATTTTTGAACCGAGCACAGCACCAGGAAGCGTCGTCGCAAAAACTTGAGAAGAAAAAACAGCAACAGAAAAAATCACAAATATTGTGAGCGCTATTCTGTTGAATGTGGTATCTTTTAATCTCATAATATTTTATTGAATTGCGTATGACACACTACCTGAAAGTAAATTTTGTGAACGATACACCTTGTATGAAGTCGAGTACCCTGAAGCATTAGTAAATGTACGTGTCTCAACAAGAAAATCAGTTACCGCTGCTCCCTGAGAAAAGAAACAATTCGTACTACCGACTGGAGTACCACTCGTAATATCAATTGCAGTACAACCACCAGAGGGCTCGAAATTTGGCCAGCCTGCATTGTATGCTGGCCATGCAAAGTACACGTATTGTGCTGATGGATTAAATGTCGTACTTGAAATAGAACGACTCGTACCAAGTGGACTATTTGCGAGAGCCATAATCTGCGCGTCAGACATTGGAGTACTACCAGACACATTATCTCTTGATGACACTCCATAATACACACGATGTTTATATTGCACTGTCGCAGTAGAAGTCGCAGAACGTGAACCTGCAGTAACAGTAAGAGTAAACGTCGTCGGGCTTGTCGTATTTTGCACAACAGTTGCGCCATAACTTGCATTTGATTGCGTGTTTCCTGTTGGAGTAATTGCACCACCAGTAATAGCACCGCTATTGTTTGCAGAGACAGAAATTGCAGTGATAGTCGGTGTGCCGGCATTTTTTGTTGCAGTCCAACTAAGCGTCACCACATTACTTGATCCAAATTCACGAGAAGAACTTGCTGCAGATAAACTCGCACTTGGATTTGTCACTGCATATAAAATTCTGTCGAGCAATGTCTGAAGCGACATAGGAGAAGTGCCAAGATCTGTTCCAGAAGAAAGCCCACCAACAGTGGCACTAATTGCACCAGATGGTGTATACGTTAAATTTATATTTGAAAGGTCGACATCTCCCCAACTCGCAATACCATTATTTGTTGTAAGAAATTGCCCACTGTGACCAGTCTGGTCTGGGAGTACTGAAACGATACAATTTGGATCGCCTGGTGCACATTCTGGATCGAGTGTCTCGCCTCCCGTATACGGAGTGCCGATTGCAAATAATTTCACCCATGTTGCAAATAAAAAGAAGAACAAAAAAGAGACGAGTAACAACCGATGAGTCGTTACAACTGAGATGCCTTTTTTAAAAAATGAAGAAGAAAATAATTGCATACAATTTTGTCCGCTATACACATATAGTATAGCGTAAAAATAGAAAAAAGTGTAGCATTTTGCTACACTTTTTCTGTGTAAAACTATCGCAAAATAAAATCTGTATTAGAAATTATTTCTGTTGTAATTTTTTCCATAATCGGACTCACTTCATCATCGGTAAGTGTACGATCTTTTGCCTGAAAAACGAGGCGATATGCATACGAAGTCTTCCCTTCTTTTGTGAATGTATCGAGTAATTGTGGCTCACGTACCAAAAGCTCAGTCCCCTGCATCATATAAATATTTTTTAATACATTCGCATCAGTATTTTCTGGAACCCATACTGAAATATCACGAGTCATAAATGGAAAAAAACTCCATAACTTAAACTCCGCTTCATCGGGGATAGTCTCCAAAAAGTCCTCGGATCTCCTCTCAGGATGCGTGCTCGCACCCTGTATCGGCCAGACTGTTTTGTATACAATCCCCGATTTCGCTACGTACTCGTTAATCTCCATTTCAGTAATATTTTTTTTATCAGCAATACAAATATTTAAAATTTCTTTTCCATCTTTAAATACATTTCCTATTTCAAAAAGTTTTAACTCTTTTGGATCTACTCCAAACAGTGGTGCATTTAATTTATTCATCTCGTATGCTTTCTTCATGCCGTCACTCAAATTAGTACGGAGGAAATTCTTGTCTGATGCAGAGGCAAGTAATTCCACTTCCCCTGTATCTGTAAAGCTATACGTCATTACTTCACGGTATCCATCATGTACCAATTTATTTCTGATCGCATATATTTTTGAATATATTTCATTTACTTTTGGCGTAAAAGAAAGCGTTGGAATAGTCCCGGAAATTTTATCGTAGCCATAAATACGCCCAATTTCTTCTACCATATCCTCTGGACGTTCTAAATCTAATCGTAATTGCGGAATAGTAACCGTCCACTTTTTATTTTCAAAATCATGCAAATATCCAAAACCATAATTTTGCAAAAGTTTTTCAATATCATTATCAGTAATGGCGCTTCCTAATTTATTATTTATATATTCTGTCGTAAAAGAAATTGTTTTTACTTCTTGCTGTACAGGATACATGTCCACCACTTCTTCAAATACCGCCTCCTGACACATTTCAGAAATAAGCGCAGAGAGTTCAAGCATACCGAAATCTCCAGCAGCTGGTGCCAAATCATTCTCAAAACGTTTTGCAGAATCTGAAAGTAAATTTAAACGGCGTGCAGTTTTACGAATGGTATTCGGAGTAAAGTTTGCTACTTCTAAAACAATATCAGTAGTACCATCAGAAATTCCAGAATCACGGCCTCCTTTTACTCCAGCAAGGGCGAGGTTTTTATTACTATCCGCAATCACAATATCGGTCTCTTTCAAATCTGCAATCACTCCGTCTCTTCCTACAACAGGAAGCTTCTCGCCTTCTTTTGCATTTGTGATTACAATTTTTTCATCAGATACTTTTGCTAAATCATACGCATGGCAAGGATGCCCGCAATTATACATAACGAGATTTGTCGCATCCACAATATTATTGATACTTCTTTGCCCAATACTTTCTAAATGTGCCACCACCCATGCAGGGCTAGGACCCACTTTAATATTGCGAATAATTCTTCCCATGTATCGGCGGCAATGTTCAGTCTTTATTTCAATTTGTAAATTAGTTTTTTGTATTTCTTTTTTCGCAATAATATCTTCGTATGTTTTCTTTGGGTCAACAAAAGAAAG
>CAZTHH010000015.1:0-10817 GCA_964613545.1 uncultured Candidatus Saccharibacteria bacterium | reverse complement strand
ACTATTTAGTTGCTTTTTCGATTCTTTCGAGGGCGACGATGAATGCGGCGCGGCGAATGTCTGTAGCGAGGTCAAGAGATTTTTGGTAGATGAGATTTGTCTCTTCTTCCATTATCTTTTTTAGTTTTGCAAAGACTTCTTCTTCGGTCCACTTTTCACTTTTTAGATTTTGCTCCCATTCAAATGTAGAGACAGTCACTCCTCCTGCATTTGCAAGGATATCTGGCACGACGGGAATTCCACGTGCAAGGAGAATGTCATCTGCTTCTGGAGTAGTCGGTCCATTTGCAAGTTCAACCACGAGCCTTGCATTAATATTTTCGGCATTTTTTTCTGTAATCTGATTTTCAAGTGCAGCAGGAATAAGCACGTCACAAGCAAGCTCTAAGAGTTCTTCATTAGTAATTGTTCGTGAACCAGGAAATCCTTCAATCTGTCTATTCGCTTTTTTGTATTCATTAAGTGCAGCGATATCAAATCCAGAAGATGTGTCTTCTTTTACGATTGCACTTTTAGAATCTGACAATGCGATAATTTTGTGCCCATCATTTGCGAGGATTTCTGCTGCATTTCCACCAACATTTCCAAAACCTTGAATGACTACAGTACAAGAAGCAGGGAGGTTTAATTTTTCTTGCATTACTTTAAAGGTATAGAATCCTCCGAGTCCTGTTGCTGGTCCACGGCCAGCTGAGCCACCTTTATCAAGCGGTTTACCGGTAAATGTTGCTCCGGTCTTTTCACCAGTGATAGTCATGTATTCATCATTCATCCACGCCATGATTTCTGGAGTCGTATTTACATCTGGTGCTGGCACGTCTACCGTTGGTCCGATATTTGGTGCCATCATTTTTGCCCATCCACGAGAAAGTTTTTCTAATTCTGTTTTAGAAAGCTCTTTTGGGTTTACGGTAATACCACCTTTTCCACCTCCCATAGGAATATTTGCGACGGCACATTTGAGTGCCATCCAGAAGGCGAGGGCCTTCACTTCATTAATTTCAGTATCTTGGTGATAGCGAATACCTCCTTTGTATGGTCCACGTGCACTATTGTATTCCACGCGGTATCCTTCAAATACTTTGAGTGTGCCATCATCCATCGTCACTGGAATTGAAATATGAATTTCGCGTTCTGGCTGGGCGAGGCGAGATAGGAATTCTTTATTAAAACTTTGTACTCTTGTAGCTCTCTCTAGCTGAGCCATGGCGTTTTGGAATGGGTTGTTCATGATTATATTTTATTATTACTAATGATTATGGATAGTATTGTACACTTCTCGGCAATTGTGTGCACATTGACATACTATCTGTATTTTAGTTTAATTCATTTAAATTAACTTATCATGAATATAATAGGATTTCGGAGACATCGTAAGGTGATCCACTTTCACTTCAGACGAATTATCATATATTGTGGCTATACAATATGGGAAAAATATTTGGTACTTTTCTTTAGTCTTTTTTCTGGCACTATCTATCTTTTCTTTCATCGTCTGTTTGGTACATTGTTTGATACTGCAGTATATACTTCTCTTTTTCTTTCCGTTGGCTATGTGTTTCGGCTACGGTATCGATTAAAAGCTGAAAAGATATTCCAGTACTCTTTTACACGATTTTTAAATCATGAAATAGCTAAATTTTTTATTTTAAATTTAATGATCACTTCAGTGATCGCAACATTTCATTTTTTTCAAATCGTACGATTCTTCTCACATATTGAGTTTTTACTTATATTTGTTTCAATTCAAATTGGATTAACGGTATTTTTAATTAGCTCAGTGTTGCTTAGGTGTTATTTTTCAAAAGTCACAAAAAAACCTAGACTGAACATCTAGGCTTTTTTATTTATCATACTGGAGTGAAGGGTGCTCCCCTTATGATGCTTTTTGATTTGAATAATTTCAAAATCATATCCATCGATGATTCCTTTGAGTGCGGAGCATAGTGCATTCTGGTCATAACCGAGGACGATTGTTTGTGGCTGGTATTTTTTAATTGGTGTCCACATTCCTTTTTTATTGTCTCCGGTAATCACTTCAGCTCTCGGATATTCTTTTTCAAGCATCATAATACGCTCCATAAGCCCGTAGTGGGGGATTTTGTCCTTCATAAATTTTACCGTATCGTCTGGAGTCACCACGATAATGAGCTGATCGCCATATTTTTGAGCTTGCTCAATAAGAAAACGATGCCCGTCATGCAGGCCATCAAACACCCCAAATATCATTACTCTGTTTGCCATATAGGGGTTAGTATAGCATAAAACCTTATAAAACAACGATATTTAAGGTGATTTGGAAGAGTGCAGGGTAATAGATAATGGTATTGACAAAATGATATATATTATGCTATAATACTCTTATGCAAAATAAAACAACAAACAAATTAATACTTGGTTTTGCGGTTGCACTCATGTCTTTTGGTGGGCATACTGCATTTGCTTCTTCTCCTTCAAATCCATTTACGCTCAATGCTAATTCTGGATCATTTACACTTCCTGCAAATTATACTGGTGGAACACCGACAAATTACAGCACTCAGTATTCAAATACAAATACTTACGGCTCTACACATAATCAGAATTACCCAAATGGAAATGGTGTAAGTAATACAAATAACAATGGTTATTCATCTGGAAATACTACTGGTAATAATTCAAATACCTATTACGGAAACGGAAATAATAACGGATATGGATATGCGAACACAAATGGTCAAACGCTTTCCGTTCCTCAAGTAGTAACTAAGAATCCTGCTTCAGTAAATCAATCAAGTGCGATACTTACTGCATTTATATCAAGCCAGAGTTCATCGACTATCTATTTTGAGTATGGTGATACTCCTTCACTTGGACGAGAAACAAATCGTATGTATCTTGGCGCAATGAATGATGATGTCACAATGAATATTGATGGGCTAAACCCTGCATCAACCTATTACTTCCGTGTAATTGCTGAGAACACTGCTGGCCGTACTTATGGAAATATTGTTACGTTTAGCACAAAAAATATAATCGTGGCGCCAGTAACTTACAGTAACTCAAATACCGTATCTACAGCGACCGTAAAAGGAACAGTAGGGACAACAGCAGGAAGTACTGCGACGAATACAAACACAACAACAAGTACTGAAGTAAAAGGTAATAGTGTAGTAGCTCCTTCAGTACAAAATGAAAGTACTGTTGATGGTACTAATCTAACGGCACTTTCACTCTTTGGTGATGGACGATTCCTCCCAAGTACTATCTTTGAATGGTTTATTGTATTTCTTCTTCTCTTTATTGTGATTGTGCTGATTCGTCAATTTTACAAAAAATCGCATCATGACGCGCATCACGCACCAGCACACTAATACAAAAATCCCTCAGGCCTTCCTGGGGGATTTTTGACTATATAATTATAAATAGCTATACTAAATTTATGAAAACTAAAATTATTGAATCTCTTACTTTTGATGATGTTTTGGTGATTCCAGCATATTCTGAAGTACTCCCACGTGACGTTTCTACAAAGACTCAACTGACAAAAAAGATTACACTCAACATTCCAATTATCTCTGCTGCAATGGATACAGTAACTGAATCTCGCCTTGCGATTGCAGTGGCGCAAGCTGGAGGGCTCGGTATTATTCACAAGAATATACCACTTGCTCGGCAAGTCGCAGAGGTGAAAAAGGTAAAGCGTAGTGAAAATGGTATCATCCAAGATCCATTTACGCTTAATCCTGATGCGACTATTTTAGATGCATATGAGCTTATGAAAATGCATTCAATTGGTGGTATTCCAGTTGTCGATACAAACAATATGCTTCTTGGTATTGTGACGGATCGAGATATGCGCTCAGAAAAAGATCAATCAAAATCAGTAAGTACGGTTATGACAAAGAATCCAGTTTCAGTCACTGGCTCATGTTCACTCGTTGAAGCAAAGAAAATCCTTGAACAAAAGAAAATCAAAAAGCTTCCTGTTGTGGACAAGAATGGAATACTCATCGGACTTATCACACACAAAGATATTATAAAAGAAGAGACACACCCAAATGCATGTAAAGATGAGCGAGGGCGACTTCGTGTCGGTGCTGCTATCGGTGTATCAGCGGATTTGATGGAGCGCGTAAAAGCACTGCTTGATGCGGGAGCTGATGTGCTCGTGCTTGATTCTGCACACGGGCATTCAAAAGGTATCATTGATGCGACAAAAAATATTAAAAAGAAATTTCCAAAAGCACAGCTCGTGGTGGGAAATATTGCTACTGGTACTGCAGCTATCGCACTTGCGAAAGCGGGAGCTGATGCAGTAAAAGTGGGGATTGGCCCGGGTTCAATTTGTACGACACGTATCGTCGCTGGTATTGGAATGCCACAACTCTCTGCGGTCATGGAAGTAAAAGAAGCACTTAAAAAGATGAAGAAAGATATTCCTGTCATTGCTGATGGGGGAATTCGCTATTCTGGAGATATGGTAAAAGCACTCGTTGCCGGAGCATCACTCATTATGGCTGGCTCACTCTTTGCAGGAACAGATGAAGCTCCTGGAGAAATGGTACTTCTTGAAGGACGAAAGTTTAAAAGCTATCGTGGTATGGGAAGTATTGAAGCAATGCAAGAGGGTAGTAAAGATCGCTATTTCCAAGATAAAGAAAATGAAGCAAGTAAATTGGTACCAGAAGGAATCGTCGGTATTGTGCCATACAAAGGTACTGTCGCTGAGATTGTATATCAATATATCGGCGGGCTTCGTGCCGGAATGGGATATGTTGGAGCAAAAAATGTACCACTATTATGGAATGCACAATTTACAAAAATTACTGCTTCTGGAATGAAGGAAAGCCACCCACATGATGTGACGATTACTAAAGAAGCACCAAACTATAGTAAATAAAAATATATTTGACGGAAGGTATGAAGAGGTATAGAGTGAAGTAAATTAAACCAAATTAACAATGATACATATAATCAAAAAAATTCTTAGGAAACTACACGTATTCTTGTGTGGAGTCACTACTCATGCGCCAGAGTATAAGGGCGTTATTGATGTAATCATCGGTCCACAGTGGGGCGATGAAGGTAAAGGAAAGATTGTGGACAAATATGCCACCGATGGCAAGTATGATATGGGTGTTCGTTTCCAAGGTGGAAACAATGCCGGTCATTCACTTGTTGTAAACGGAAAAACTGTTGTGCTTCATACTATTCCTTCAACTATTTTTACAACCAAGTCACTTATTGGTGATGGTGTTGTAATCAACCCTGTAGATCTTGTTGCAGAAATTGCGACAGTCAAAGCTTCTGGTGGAGATCCATTACTCAATCTTATTATTGGAGATCGGGCACACATTATTTTACCTACTCATATTATGCTTGATAAAGCTCAAGAAGAAATGAAAGGGGGTGGAAAAATTGGCTCTACTCAAAAAGGAATTGCTCCTGTGTACACAGATAGAAGTGCTCGCAATGGAATTTTCATTGGTGAGATTTTTCATCAAAATTTTAAAAATCATGTACATGAGATAATTGAAATGCACAAGAAGCAACTCTCTCTGTACTCTGCAAGTATCGATGAAAATCAGATCACTGAAGCATTTAAAACATTTTATACTGCGATTGAAGAAATTAAAAAGTATAAATTTGTTTCAACTCCGTATTTTATGAATGATTGCTTAAAGCGTGGGGAAAAAATTCTTGCTGAAGGTGCACAGGCCACAATGCTTGATCTTTCATTTGGAACGTATCCATATGTAACTTCATCTCGTACGGTCGCTACTGCAATTCCTTCAGAGTTAGGAGTTTCTGTGCACTATCTTCGTAATGTTGTTGGTGTGTTTAAAGCATATCTTACAAAAGTAGGTGCAGGTCCATTCCCGACAAAGATTGAAGGGGATATTGCGAAACAGCTCCAAGATGCAGGTCATGAATTTGGCTCTACCACAGGTCGCCCTCGTGATACTGGCTGGCTTGATTTACCACTTATGAAATATGCCATTATGATAAATGGGATTACTGAATTAGTACTTACTAAGCTCGATATTTTTGATGTACTTACGACAGATATTAAAGTTTGTACTGGTTACAAAATAGGAGATATCGTGACTGATCGTATTGATTTTAATCTTGTTGATAAGATTGATAAAATCACTCCTGTGTATAAAACATTTCCATCTTGGCATGGTGAAAAGACAGAAGGAGTACAAGAGTTCGACGACTTGCCTGATAATGCTCAAGCCTATGTGGAATTTTTAGAAAAAGAATTAGGTGTTCCTATTACATTTATTTCTGTCGGTCCAGGTAAAAATGATGTCATTGAATATAATTAGTTTCTTACTATTTAAAACAAATAAAAAATCCTCTACTTTCGTAGAGGATTTTTTATTTGTCTGTTGCTAAAAGCAAAGACTATGCACGCTGAACGTTTACAGCTGAAAGACCTTTTGGTGAATCTTCTGTTTCGAAAGAAACAGCATCTCCTTCACGGAGTTCATCAAAAGATACACCAACTAGAGAGTTAGAGTGGAAGAATAAATCCTTTGCCATTCCTTCACTAGTGATGAAGCCGAAACCTTTATCAGTAAGCTTTTTTATAGTACCTGTCATAAAGTGTTTGTTTAGTTAATAAATACAAAAAAAGAGATAAGAAAATCGACTTGAGTAACACAGTTCTTCGCTAATTTGTATATATAAAATACCATATCTTGTACATATAAGTCAAGGTGTTTATGAGTCATAGTGCATCATTTGTTGGGACTAGCTTGCAGGCTATGATATAATGACCGTTCAATAATAAAAAATCATATGAAAACTCTTTACCCATACATAAAAAAATACTGGAAATTGTGTATTTTAACCCTCGGTCTTGCTGCGGTGAACCAGACTTTTGCGTTACTAGACCCTTATATTTTCAGTAAAATTATTGATAATTATGCCACTAAGAGTGAACTCTATACAAAGACCCAATTTTTTAATGGGGTGGGATTACTGTTCCTTTCCATTATTGGAGTTGCTTTAGTTTCTCGAATTGCAAAGAATTTTCAAGACTACTATTTAAATGGTGTTAGTCAAAGAGTTGGAGCTGACTTATATCAAAATGGAATATCGCATTCTCTTTCTTTGCCATATAGTGTATTTGAAGATGAGCGAAGTGGCGAGACGCTCGGGAAGCTTCAGAAAGTAAGGCAAGATACAGAAAAGCTTATTGCAGCAGTGGTGAACATATTGTTCGTTTCTTTTGTAGGATTTATTTTCGTTGCAATATATGCGAGTAATATTTACTGGGGCATCGCTGTTGCTTTCTTTGGAACAATTCCAATTATTGCAGGGATGAGTTTATTGCTTTCAAGGAAGATTAAAAAAATTCAAACAGTGATTGTCGCTGAGACGACAGCGCTCGCAGGTTCAACGACAGAGTCACTTCGTAATATTGAGCTAGTAAAAAGTCTCGGTCTTTCTGGACAAGAAATGGATCGCTTGAATGCAACCACAGATAAAATTCTAAAACTTGAACTTAAGAAACTTCGTTACTTGCGCAGTTTGAGCTTTATACAAGGCACGGTGGTGAACTTGGTACGCACGGGGATACTTTTTTTTATGCTCTATCTTATATTTACTAAATCGGTAACTCTCGGGCAGTTCTTTTCTTTGATGTTTTATTCTTTCTTTATTTTCAACCCATTGCAAGAAATAGGAAATGTTATAAATACATATCGTGAGGCAGAGACTTCACTCGTGAACTTTGATTTACTTATGAATACAGCAAAAGAGAAACTTTCTCCAAATCCAAAATCTATTGGCAGTGTCGAAACTCTTTCCTTTGAGAATGTCTCATTTAAATATAAAAGTGGAAGTGAAGATGCACTTACCGATATTTCTTATACCGTTACGCGAGGGCAGACTATCGCTTTTGTGGGACCATCGGGATCAGGCAAGACATCATTGGTGAAGTTACTTGTAGGTCTATATATCCCGACCAAGGGTGAAATACTGTATAACGGTGTACCATTTGAAGAAGCTAATAAAGAAGAGCTGAGGACTCAGATTGGATTCGTGACCCAAGACACACAGCTTTTTGCTGGGACTATTCGCGAGAATATGCTTTTTGTAAAACCAACTGCGACTGATGAGGAATGCCTCACTGCACTTAATAAAGCGCAGTGTCAGAATTTACTTTCTCGTGGGGGTAAAGGATTGGGTACACTCATTGGTGAAGGTGGAGTAAAAGTATCTGGTGGAGAAAAACAGCGCCTTTCAATTGCACGTGCACTCCTCCGTGATCCAAAGATTTTAATTTTTGACGAAGCGACTTCTGCGCTCGATTCTTTGACTGAAGAAGAAATTAGTAAAACGATTAAAGATGTCTCTTCTACCAGTGCTCATATTACCGTTTTGATTGCGCATCGTCTTTCAACAGTGATGCATGCGGATACTATTTACGTTTTAGAAAAAGGAACGATCGTCGAATCTGGTACACACGATGCATTGCTTGCTAAGCAAGGACTCTACTCTGCAATGTGGCGACAACAGATTGGGGAGAGAGTATAATAGTGCTATGAGTACTCCAGTGATATGTTTTGGACAGCAACCAAATGGGATTTTCCCAAAACGTTATTTGTATGCAAAAATACAAACAGCAAAAAAATTACAAAAAGAAATTGGTGGAAGAATTGTGTTTTTCTATCATGATTCTGATGCCGATTATCGTGAGACCATTACCTTACTCAAAGATAAAATAAATGGGGAAGACATGCGCCTGAATTTTATTCAAGAAAATAAAATCCAGAAAAAATATAGTCCACTCTATGTAAAGAAAATTGTAGCTGGCTGGCAGGAAGAGATAATAAAGAAATTGCCTCGATTAGTGCCAAAGGAGCTTATTGATTTATTTAGTAGTATTCATGAAGGAACTGTTGCTGATTTTTGCTTAAGTGTATATAAAAAAATGGGATTTTTTGACGGCATAGAGATTGTTCGTTCCGGAGACAAAAGTTTTAGAATGGAAGCAGAAGATTTGACCACCTATTATGCTGATGTAGAATATGAAGGAGAAATTGTACGGGCGGAGATGTCTGAAGGAATACTTCGGCTTCATGAAGGGGGTGGCAACTATATTACTATTCCGACCCCGGCGAAGATAGAAAAATGGCAAAAGAATCCTGGGCGTGATGAAAGGTTCCATTGGATGCAATCGGTAATTGGTGCGACGCATTATATTGCCGGGAAAGGCGAGATGGCATATTTAACAAGAGAGAATTTTCCGGAAGTTATGTTTGTAGAGCGTGATGATATTAGTGATCAGAATTATGCATATATAGAATTATAAATTAATAGTGTAATAATAATTATATGAAGAAAAAGATACTTGCATTTGGTGCTCATCCTGACGACGTCGAATTCGGTTGCGGTGGATTACTTATTAAAGAAATTAAAAATGGTAATGAAGTAACGATAGTGATTGGCTCGCTTGGTGAAGCGGGGACAAATGGGACTCCTGCCGGGAGAAAAGCTGAAGCAACTGCTGCTGCGAAGCATATTGGTGCACAGGTAGTATTTCTTAACCTTGGTGGTGATTGTCATATTGAAAATACTCCAAAGAATATATTGAAACTTGCAGAACAAATACGAAAATATACTCCGCATGTTGTGCTCGCGCCATCACTTACTGAGAATCAGCACCCAGATCACCTTATCGTCGCTCAGATGGTGCGTGCGGCTGCTCGCTATGCGCGCTACGGAGGGCTTACTGAAATAAAAAAATACCCCGTGCACAATATCGATGCACTATTTTACTACCCCTCAAGCGCAGAAGCTGACAAAAAACCAGATATTATTGTGGATGTTTCAAATGAATATGATGCATGGGCAACTGCGATGGCACTCCATAAAAGCCAAATGAAAACACGTGGATATATTAATTTAGTGACTAGCCGTGCACAAGCGCTCGGTGCATCTATCGGTGTGAAATATGCAACGGCACTTTGGGTAAATGATCCGGTGCGGCTTGAAAGCTTTTCTGATTTAAAAGTATCTTCACGAAATTATTAAATACCCATGACACAAAAAGAAACAAAACTTGCGATTGGTATTGTCTGCTATCCATCTGTAGGAGGGAGCGGTATCGTCGCATCACAGCTTGGAATTGCGCTCGCACAGCTGGGGCATAAAGTGCATTTTATTAGTTATGATGCGCCATTTTTACTCGATACAAAAATAAAGAATATTACTTTTCATAAGGTCACGTTTAATGATTATGAATTATTTAAATATCCAGATTATACACTTCCACTCGCGGTAAAAATGGTGGAGGTGAGTACAAAATATACACTGGATATTTTGCATGTGCATTATGCGGTCCCGCATGCGACTGCTGCGCTCCTTGCAAAGGATATTGCACGTGAAGAGGGGCTCCACTTTCCAAATGTGGTGACCACGCTCCATGGTACTGATATTACACTCCTTGCGCGTGATAAAAATCTGATGCCGGTAATAAAATATTCTATTGAAAGTTCTTGCGGAGTGACTGCTGTATCTGGAAGTTTACAGAATGATACAATGAAAGTTCTCAAAACGAATCGACACATTGAAGTCATTCACAACTTTTATACGCCAAAGAAAGTGACAAAGACGAGTGCTCTAACGCGAAAGAAATTAGGTATTGCACCTGATGATTTTCTGGTGATTCATCTTTCAAACTTACGCCCGGTCAAACGGATTCCAGACTTGCTCGCAATTATTGGAAAAGTAAAAAGCAATCCACGAATTAAATTACTCATTCTCGCAGGGGGAGACTTTGCACAGTATGAACCGCTGGTGAGTTCTCTTGGTATTAC
>CAZTHH010000014.1:2758-11329 GCA_964613545.1 uncultured Candidatus Saccharibacteria bacterium | reverse complement strand
AGTAGAACGCCCACATGAGCATCGTGAGTATGGTCCAGCAAAAGTAACGGTAAATACAGACAGTCCACTCTTTAAAAATGTGAGTAAGGAGGCTGACGTCTGGGCAAGTCATGGTGATACAGTCACGACACTTCCACAAGACTTTGTTCAGATTGCGACAACGAAAGGAATTGCTGGAATGGCAAATACTACTAATCGTATTTTTGGAATTCAGTTCCACCCCGAAGTAGTTGATAGTAAAGAAGGAAAGACGATGCTGCAAAACTTTTTAGATATTGCAGGTGTTGCTACAGATTGGAATCCGAGTGATTTAATAAAAGAAATTCAAAACGAAGTCCTTTCTCAAATGGGGGAGATGGATAAAGCAGTGCTCGGTGTTTCTGGCGGGGTAGATTCGACAACACTTGTCGCGCTTCTTACTCCTGTGCTTGGTGATCGATTGGTGTGTATTGCGATAGATACTGGTGGGCTTCGTGCAGGTGAACGCGAGGAGCTAGAGCGTACTGTCCGTACTGCTGGTGCGCAAAATTTTAAAATTATTGATGCGAGCGATAGATTTATCTCTGCAATTTCACAAACGATTGATGCAGAGGAGAAGCGTGCAAAATTCCGTGATGTATATAAAAGTATTTTTGAAGAAGAAATAAAAAGTGCTGGAGCACAGTTTATTATCCAAGGCACGCTCGCAACTGATATCATCGAGAGTGGTAGTGCTGGGGAATCTGCAATGATTAAAACACATCACAATGTGGGGCTTTCATGGGAAGTTTCTGATTTGCATCCACTGCGTCATTTATTTAAATATGAAGTTCGTGAAATTGGAAAAGCCCTCAATCTCCCAAAAGAAATTTATGAGCGAAATCCATTTCCGGGGCCGGGGTTATATCTGCGTGTGGTTGGTACTCCGGTATCAAAAGAAATGCTTGAGACGGTGCGTATGGCAGATAAGACTGTGGCCGATATTTTGGCAAAACATAAGCTCTCAAATGAAATTGCTCAGCTCGTCGTTGCACTTCTGGGAATTAAATCTGTCGGAGTAAAAGGGGATGAGCGTGTCTATGGGCATATCCTTTCTGTTCGTGCAGTACAGACAGTAGATTTTATGACAGCGACTGGGTATTATTTCCCCGAAGAGGTTGTTCGAGAAATTACGAGTGCACTTACTCAGCACAAAGATATTGTCCGTGTTCTTTTTGATATGACACCGAAGCCTCCTGCCACTACAGAGTTCGAATAGTTGGTAAAATTTTTGGAACACGAGCATTTCTTCGGTACGGATTTTTTGAAGCTTAAAAAATCCTGAAATTTTCGCGCCGTCGCGCTCAAAACCCCTACGAAAAGCTGTGTTTCCTAAAATTTTAAATTTTTTATGTTTAAAATAAATTTACAAAAGAAATATATTGCACTCGGCATTTTGCTTTTTATTGTAATTAGTATTTTCGGTTTTTATTTTTACAGTACTCACAAGCCACACAGATTAGTTGTGGCTTTTTTAGATATTGGGCAAGGAGATGCGATTTATATTGAAGCACCAAATGGTACACAGATGCTCGTTGATGGTGGGCGCGATTCTCGGGTTGCATCCGCGCTTGCAAAAGTGATGCCTTTTGGAGATCGTTCGATTGATGTTGTCATCGGCACTCATCCGGACGCAGATCATATTGGTGGATTAAATACTGTACTGGATAATTATTCAGTCAATACTATCATCGAAAGTGGTGGAGTTAGTAAAAGTAAAACATACCAAAGCTTAGAAAGTAAAATTAAAGACAAAAAAATAAAAAGAATCCTTGGGAGAGCAGGAATGAAAATAATTTTAGATACTACAGTAGGCAAAGAAGTCTATTTTGATATTTTGTATCCAGACATTCCTGACGTTTCTCATATGGAGACCAATAATGGATCTATTGTCGGGAAGCTTACTTATGGTGCAACGAGCGTGATGCTCACCGCTGATTCACCGATTGAAAAGGAATTATACTTGGTAAATAAATTTAAAGGTACACCTATGCTCGATGTAGATATATTAAAACTGGGGCATCATGGCTCGCGCACCTCATCAAGCTTGGCGTACTTAAAAGCAACGTCTCCTACTCTCGCGATTATTTCTGCCGGGCTCCATAATTCATATGGCCATCCACACCAAGAGGTGCTCGACAGGCTTGCTTCACTGGGAATTCCTTATTTTACTACTTACGATAACGGTACTATCATTTGCCATAGTGATATGGTCAAGTTCGTCTGCAAGTAGTATAATTTGGCTATGAAAAACTTAGATGAATTTATCTCTCGCTTAGTCGAAGAGAAGGGCTTTGATACAAAAGAAGTTGAAGTTATTGATCAGATAAAAGCTGATCTTATGAGCAGGGTAGAGGACCGCATTAATGCAATGATTATTAGCCATTTAGATGTAGAGGTATTACCAGAATTTGAAGCGATCATTGATGGAGGAGATGAGGCAAAAGTGGAAGCTTTTGTGAAAAATCATATTCCTGATATTGACGAGAAATTGGCGGCTGAGCTCCTCGCTTTCAAAAGCATGTATCTCTCCTAACTTTTATTTATATGAATCCAGAAAAGAAATTATTTAAAGCAGCCGTGATAAATGCAAATCAGTTGCTTGAATCTCAGGCGCGTGATATTGGTGATGCGAAAATGACGGAATCTAAAGAGGATCGTTCTTCTGGGCGAGTAAAAAAGTTTTTTACTCGTTTATGGAAGCACAATCTCGCCCAGGAGTACTATCGCCAGAAAGAAATTTCAAAAGCACGGAAGGATATCTTAGAGAGTGGAAATTTGTATAAAGGAGAAGCAGAATTTACAAAAGATGCAGTAGATCTCTCTGTGCATAAGGTGGCGATGGATGCGATCATCTCCAGATTTACTAGTGAATACGAGAAGGATATGCTCAAGGAGGATGAACTTGCATCCAAGGAAAAAGGAAGTGAAACGATAAATAATAAAATCAAAGAACTCATAAAGACGTATGCAGCGACAGGGATGTCTGAAGATGCTTTCCGTGAGGCAAAAAATAAATTAATTTTTGCCTATGATCCAGCGTACGCAAAAGAAAAGAGTATTTATATAGATAATTTGCTTGATATCGCAAATGAGGTAAAGGCATCGCTTGCTCATGGTGAAAAGCTTGAAATGATGGATTTTGATGTAGAGCTTACTCTCGGTAAAGCCCGTGAGAGTCTTAATACTGAAGCAAAGAAAAGTACGTTTGATAAATTTATGACAAGCAAAATAATGACTGCAACTCCGCTTGGTCAATCTGCAGCGCTTATTGGGGTGACGGCTGGAGCATACTCACTTACAAAAACGCTCACTGTTGGTGCTGGTAGAAAAGCAGCAAAATGGTTTGGTTTTGGTGCAGGACTCGTCGCTGGGGGAGCTCTTGAAGCAGCAAAAGAAGGCTCACGACTCAAGCGTGAGCGTGCACAGCATATCCGTGAAAGTGCAAAAGGAATGAAATTTGAAGAAGATGATATGGAACGCCGAAAGGAGATGGAAAAGAATCGCTACGAGACAAAAGGTGCTACAGAAATGATTACAAACCTAGAAGCAGGGCTTGCGACGGTAAAGAATGGTAACTTTTCTAAAGCAGAGCTTGATGCAGTGCTCACAAATCTCGCTGACCTCGAAGCTAGAATAAAGCTCGGTGATCAAAAGAAAATCGATTTGATTTCGTACGACGGCTTTGAGCATGTTGAAAAAGATAGAATGATGATGGATCTGAAGCGTGCTGAGCTTAAAGTAGCACTTCGTAAAAATTTGGCTGATAAGGCGACAGAATTTACCGCAGGTGAAAGTGTGGATGCGTACATTGCTCGCCTCACTGCGGTGGAGTCTAGTGTTCTTCTGTCTGGTGAAGCAGGTATTGAAGCAAAAGATAAAGTATTCACCAAATTAAAGAGAGCAAAGATGGCAAAAGCATTTGCGCGTACAGTGCTTATTGGTGGAGTAGTTAGCTTTGCTGTAGATGAAGTGAAATCTTTATTTACCGAAGAAGATGGACTCGCCGAAGGAATAGTTAAAAGCCTAAAAGGCCATATGCCAAATGGTATAAAAGAGCATGTAGGGGATTTGCACCACAAAACCACATCAATAGAAGCATTACGTCGATGGATTATGAATGATACACCACGAATGCCGACTGATCATATGCATGAAGTAGTCCTCGGGGCGACTCATATGCACTTGCCTGATGGGGTAGAACTCGAAAAAAATGCTGATGGGACGTTTGATATTGTGCGTGGAGATGAAGTGCTTTCCAATGATATTCCGCTTGTGTTTGGTGCGGATGGAAATCTTTCACAAGTATCCCAAGACTTACTCAAGCAAGATGATATCTATAGTAATTTTGCAAAATCAGGAAAAATCTGGAACGATACTGATTATGTAAATAATGCGAAAGATATGCACCATGTTATCCCAGATTACATGGATAATGATTCAAAAGAATTTGATTTCAATGAACAGAAATTATGGTGGGGAGGTGAAACTGATGGTACGCCAATAGATCCTGCGCACATTACAGATCATCACAATACAGGGCTTGATACAAAGGGGAACTTTGTCTTTAGTACGAGCCATATGACTGAAGGAGGATCATTTCACAAAAACATTCATTTGGATGCACCAGAATTACAAGCAGATAAAAAACTCACGGTACTTCTTTCTGTGTCACAAGGCACACAGGACCATGTATTTGAAGTACCCGTGGATGCAAATGGAAATGCAATCATTGATAAAAATAGTGAAATGGCACGACTCTTATTTAAGACAGAAAATGGTCATGCAGTGTTTATGGGTCACTATGCGCAAGTTGCAGAAGTATATGCTACAGAAGATGGGGTAGAAAAGGCACATGTCCTCGCGACACACATTGGGCGTGAAGCAGCAAACCTTTCTGATGTCACTCCTAATGTCACACTCGATATTCCAAATGGAAGTGATTACGAACCTCCAATTCCTGTGCCTATCAATCCTCGCCGTCCACTTGAAAGAGGGGAATATAAAAAGAAAGGATACGAAGTTGTTCCTCCTGGAATTTTTTATGCAGACAAAAATCCAGGAGCTATAATTCCACTTAGTTACTACTTTGGTGGTTCTGGTTTTGAATCCAGTGAAGCTCAAAGAGCGCAATATGAGAAAGATCGCTGCGAAACATTAAAACAAGACCCCGAGGCTTCTCTGGATCAGTTTAAAGAAATTGATGCATATCTTGAAAAACAAGATAAAGAATATGTAAAAGAATTAGAAGCAATGGCAAAAGAAATGGGGGCAATGAATGCTGAATGCCGTCTTTCTGTTTGTATGCCTGCTGCCGGACACCAAGAAGGTGATAGCATCTATCAAACGTTACAAAATTATTCTCATCAAACAGTAGAAAAAAATCAGTTTGAAATTGTTATTTTTGTGAATCGTCCCGAGAAAGACAAGCACGGTAATGTAATCAATCCTGATAAGACACTTGATGAAATAAATAGATTCAAAAAAGATCATCCTGATATGAATATCCGTGTTGCCGAGCGAGTATTACCAATAAAGGACGCAAAGATTGGTCATATTAGAAAAATAATGAATGATGCTGTTCTTTTAAGGCAATATAATCGTGGACAAGATGCGCAGGAGTTATTTATGGTAAGTAACGATGCTGATAATAAAGGTTTATCTCCAGAATATATAAAGAACTTTATTTCTAAATTTGATAACAATAAAGATGTTGATTCACTGGTGGGTCAGCTTGATTGGGATCCAAAATCTTACATCAGAAATCCTTTGATTCATATTGGGACTCGTTTATTCCAATTTGAAGGAGTACAAGCACGTCAGAAAGGATATCACTTTAATTCATCTGGTGCCAATTTTGCTTTTCGAGCAAGTATGTATGCGGGAGTAGGTGGATATAGTGGTAATTTGGGAGGTGGTGAAGACACTGATTTTGGGGCAAAAATATCGGCAGCAAGACAAGGCGCAAAGCTTAAAAAGCCGATTGCTTATGCTGGTGCGCGTGCCTCACGATTATATACATCCTCTCGAAGAGCTGAAATGGTTATGAAAAATTATGGGCTTGCTCCTATTGAACAATGGGATAAGGGATTTTCTGCTTTCGATGATGAAGTCAGAAAAGTTAATTGGGAAAATAATGGAGAGGTGATCGACTATAAAGATCCAGCAACAGTAAAAAAGCTTATTAAAGCTCTTGAAACAGTGATTAATCGTACTATCGATAGAACTAAAGCATGGAATGGTTCTGCTGAAGATGCGACATTGAAGCGTTCACTTAGGTTACTTGGAGTAGAATATAAAGTTACTGGTCCTCATTCTATTGAGATTACAAGTGCAACAAAACTTATAAAAGGTTTGGAGCAATATCAAACAGAAGGTTTAAAAACTCTTGAAAAGAAAACTTCTATTTCAAAAAAGGAAACTGAACTTAAGAAAGCTCAGACAGAAGAGAAAGCAATCTTTGCGGAGTTTGAAAAATTTACGAATGAGCATCCTGATGAAAAAGTTCCGGAAGAATTAGAAGCACGTTATAAAGTAGCTGAAGATAAATTAAATAAGTTATTAGAAAAGTAAAAATCAGCACAAAAAATAAACACCCGTATGGGTGTTTATTTTTTGTGCATTAGAAGCAGTGATGATCCCAGATAGTGGTGGGGGTGACGGTAGGGGGTTCGTAATTGAGGAGGGTCCTTTCCTTCATAAAAATAATTTTGAACGTCTGGAGCTGGTCAGGGCCACTGTGTGATCTATTCCAATCCCGACAGAGGTATTGTCCGTATGCGAGGCGATATTTACTATAGTCTTCCTGGTAGAGATTCATCATGTATTTTTGCCAACGTTGATTTTTATAGAGCACAGAGACGTTTTCCGGTTTTGTATATGATACAGGCGCACCTCCTTTAAAAATGTCTACCTCACGTCCGTCAGTAAGTATTCCGGGAATTACATACCATCCATCATCAAGAAGCGGATATGGTGCAAACATATTAAATCGTTGATCAATACGAGTAAGGTCAGCAATATGCATCCACCCTCCGGTAATGAATGTGGGTACTCCGGGAATTGATTGTATGTTCCAGCACAGCATATATCCAATCATAAAAACAATAAAAATATTTCTACTCTTTGTTATTACTTTTGATTGTAATGACTTTACTACTGGTGCATTTGTTTCAGGAAGACAGACCATCATTCTACTGTGTGCAATTTTCTTGTAGCAATAATCTGCAAGTGTAGAGAATTTTGGTACATAAAATAAATATGCAAGCCAAAAGAAAATAGGGGAAACTTTTAATAGTGCTCGCAGTGCAGCAGATTCATAATAATGTGTTCCTGTAGCATCTTCGAATATCCATGAATTTTGCTGGAGCATTTCTTTTTCAATTTCTGGATTTTGTTGTGCGGGGAGTAGTTTAATTCCGGGGGGAAGCCACAGTATTCTGCGTACGATAAAGACCATTTGTGTACAAAAACCACAATCCTGATCATAATAGATGATTCCTGTTTGTGTGTTTTTATATCTAAAGAAATTTCTTATTTTTGAAAAACAATTATCCCAGAACCATGATGGGAGAAGCCCAAAGGTTATCACAATACTGATCATTCCAAAGAGTCCTAAATGCATACTCATATTGATGCCAATCTGAAGGAGCGCAAAGAGGAAGATTGCAATAGTGCGGACTGGTCCATTCCATACTGGTGAAACGAGGGCGAGCGAGCCATACAATTCGAGATATACTGTCGTAAACGTAAGCCCTTTTAAAAATGTTGGAAATCTAAGGAGGAAGTAGCCAAATGTGGCAGTCATTTGGTCTAGCGAGAGTGCGAGGTAAATTGCAGTTCCATCAGTTATCCATTCATTTCCCGTTTTTAAAAATCCGGTAAAGAAATAAAAAAGAACTATTTGTAGAGTATAAGCCACAGTACTCGTACTGAAATAATTTTTACTAGATAGTTTGATATTTTTTCTTATGCTATCGATTGAGAGATATTTTCCAAGAGGAAGAAACATGCACCAAAAGAGAACGGCTCGGAAAATAACGTCTCCGCCTTGGAGTATGAGTGGGTTGCGGTTTTGGATTGAGATTAAGAAAATAAAAGAAATAATTGTTGCAAGTGTCGTTCGGTACCCGGCAATGAGTGCTATTGCGACAATGAATGCCAGAATAAATAAAACATACTCAAATGGCCAGATACCAAATGCGGTATGAAGTGAGAGTCCCCACTCGCCACCCCACAAGCTCAGCAGACTTGCTCGTGGGAGGGTTCCACTGTCGGTGTAGAATGCTTTGATGTCTTCGAGGCGCTGTATGATGTCACACAGTAAGGTAAACCCAATACCAATACGCAATAGTGCGAGTGAGCGATAATCAAGGGTAAACATTTCACGCAAACGAGTTTTTGTAAAATTCATATAGGTGTAGTATAACAAAAAATCTCTTCAATTTCTTGAAGAGATTTTTTTTAGATTATTTAATGATTCCAGCTTTCTTGAGTGTTGCAAACGCACCATTCTTTGCAATTGTCTTGATTGCCTGAGTTGAAATGGTAAGG
>CAZTHH010000014.1:0-2748 GCA_964613545.1 uncultured Candidatus Saccharibacteria bacterium | reverse complement strand
TCTTGAGCTCAGGAACATAAATACGCTTCTTTTGAAGGTTTGGGTATTTACGCACTTTGCCTGTTGGGTTGAATTTAGTAGCACGAACTACGTTTGAGTAGCCGCCTGCCATAAGTGAACCCTTTTTTGTTATATCACATACTTTCGCCATAGATAAGAGTTATGCTATCATATAGGACATATATATGCAAGCGATCGATAGTATCTTTTATATAGTCGTCCTTATTATGTCCATTGTGGTGCATGAAGTATTCCATGGATATGTGGCATATCGCCTTGGGGATGACACTGCACGACTCCAAGGGAGACTTACGCTCAATCCACTTAAGCACTTGGACATGTTTGGCTCTGTGATCTTACCAGTACTTCTGATTATATCAAAAGCAGGATTTGTATTGGGCTGGGCAAAGCCTGTTCCGTATAATCCACATAATCTGCGTAATGGGAAGAAGGGAATTATCATGGTGGCCCTTGCTGGAATTGGTGCCAATATACTATTGGCAGTAGTCTTTGGGCTTGCAATTCGTTTTGGGACTGTTTTTGGTTTACCAGTGTATGACCCGGTGCTCATTCATCCATTTTATAAAATCGCAACAGCCATTGTGTTGGTAAATTTAGTGCTTGCTTTGTTTAATTTAATTCCAATTCCACCACTCGATGGATCTAAGGTACTATTTGGTATTCTTCCAGAGAGATGGCATTCGTTTCAAGCGATACTTGAAAAGTGGGGAATGTTTTTATTGCTCTTTTTCATTATTTTTCTTTGGGGGTATGTTTCGCCCGTTATCTTTTTTGTTTTTTCTCTGTTGACAGGACTCCACTAAAGACATTTTTAGTATATAATAGAAATAATGATAAAGCGGAACTTTTTTCATATAAGTTTTTCAATTGTATGTACCGTACTCCTTTTTGGTTTTGGTTCTTTTGCTTCAGCCTCAATTATCAATGGTACTATTTCTGCAACGAATCATACTGCCCAAGTATGCGAAGACACTTCTTGCACTGTCACAAGCACAAGCACAATAAATTTTGGATATTTTACTACACAATCTGCTTATAATGTTACGATCACAGATTCAGCACTTACTGGGTATATATGGGGAAGTAAGTTTGGTTGGGTTGTATTAAATTGTATCAATACAACAAGTGGATGTGATGGTTCAAATGGTAGTTTTAAAGTAGCAAATACATCCGCCGGGGTGCTTTCTGGGTATGCGTGGGGTGATACTGCTGGGTGGATAAATTTTGGACCGTTTACTAATAGTGCAACCACACCAGTAACAATAAATAGCTCTGGGCAATTTAATGGATATGCTTGGAGTCAGAATTTTGGGTGGATTAAATTTGATTGCTCGGATGCAAATTATTGTGTAACGACTGATTGGCGTCCGGCATCTGTCCGCCCACAATGCAGTGATGGTATCGATAATGATGGTGATGGAGATATTGATGCAGCCGATTCTGGTTGTAATAATGGTGGATATGATCCGACTGATACAACTGAATTTGTAAGTAATGGAGGTGGTTCCAATAATGGGCCAACCAGTGGAGAGACAAGTGCTGGTACGACTGGTGATACTGGAGATGGAACAGCGGGAGATACTGACCCAGGTACTTCTGGGGATGGGACACCAGGAGGTGATACTGGAGTAACAACCAGTGGAGAGACAAGTGCTGGTACTACCGGAGACACTGGAGCAACTGCCGGAGATACTAGTCCTGGAACTTCTGGTGATGGAACGCCGGGGGGTGATACTGGAGCAACTACTGGTGGAGAGACAAGTGCTGGTACGGCTGGAGGTGATGGTGGAGGAGGAATCCGTGAAAGTATTTCGCGTGGTTTTTCTATTGTGTTTTCTGAAGGCATTACTCCTATCGTCTCAGCTATTTCTCAGCGTGTTACAGAAAGTTTCGCTACGGCCGCAGCTGCAACTAAAAAAGTAACAAAACAAACAAAAGCTGTACTTGATTCTCCTGCTGGTGCCGTTACTTCCAAAGCAGTTGCGACTGTTGGAGTTGTGTCAGGGGCATCGGTGTCTGTCGCAACTGCACTGTTTGCAAACCCACTTTCATTTTCTGAATTATTTTTGATTCCAGTACGACTATGGGCGCTCTTAATGGCTGCGCTTGGGCTTAAAAAGCGCAACAGGCCATGGGGTACTGTCTATGACAGTGTGACCAAGCAACCACTCGATCCTGCGTATGTGGTGCTTCAAGATATGAACGGGGAAGAGGTGGCCACATCAATTACTGATCTCGATGGGCGATATGGATTCTTGATGAATCCGGGTGTCTATAAGATCCTGGCACATAAAACAAACTACGTATTTCCTTCAACAAAACTTGCTGGAAAAATTGTAGATGAGATTTACAATGATCTTTATTTCGGAGAAACAATTACGGTTACCGAAGAGGGGCAAATCATCGCAAAGAATATCCCGCTTGATCCGATTAAATTTGATTGGAATGAATTTGCAAAGAAGGAACAACATTTAATGAAATTCTATTCTCGCCGTTCACGGATACTTGCGTATGTTTCAAATATTTTATTTGGTTTTGGTTTTACAGTAACGACCATCGCACTTTTGGTTGCACCAAAAACATACAATATCATTATTTTTGTTTCATATTGTGTCCTTCTAATACTTAAGCGCACTGTATTGAAACCAAAACCTCAAGGGAGTGTGTCAGACAGCACCACTGGGACACCACTTTCTTTTGCAATTATCCGTGTCTTTTCTGTTGCAA
>CAZTHH010000013.1:10317-11923 GCA_964613545.1 uncultured Candidatus Saccharibacteria bacterium | reverse complement strand
TTTGTTTTGGGTATCCGGATGATACACGTATTCTTTATAAGGATAAAAATCTAACACAGCAAATGCTTTCCCCAAAAAGAATTATGGACGGGGTAATAAAAGGAATTAATTCTGGTGGTAATTGTGCCGGAATTCCAACAGTAAATGGATTTGTAAAATATGATGAACGGTATCGAGGTAAGCCCCTCGTCTTTGCGGGGACTGTGGGACTTATTCCAAGAAAAGTAAATGGAAAATTGTCTCATGTTAAAGAAGCACAAGCGGGTGACTATATCGTAGTCGTCGGTGGTAAGGTAGGGCTTGATGGGGTGCATGGTGCGACGTTTTCTTCAGTGACACTTGATTCTTCTTCTCCGTCTACTGCCGTGCAGATTGGTGATCCGATCACACAAAAGAAACTTTCTGATGCAATTGTAAAAGAAGCGCGTGATATGGATTTATATACGAGTATTACTGACAATGGCGCGGGTGGAATTTCTTGTTCTGTTGCTGAGATGGCAAAGGAATGCGGTGGAGCCGTCGTGGATATTGAAAAGGTCCCACTTAAATACGAGGGAATGTCTCCATGGCAGATTTGGATTTCAGAATCACAAGAGCGAATGACGCTTTCTGTTCCAAAGAAAAATTTTGAAACATTCAAGAAGCTCATGGACTCTCGAGGAGTTCTTGCGGTGCAGATTGGTGAATTCACAAAAAGTGGAAAATGTATCGTACGAAAAAATGGAAAAGTGATCATGGATATGCCGATGGAATTTTTGCACAATGGGCTTCCGCAAAGAACTTTACATACACAGAAAATTGAAAATATAAATGCTGAACCTAAGTTGCCAATAAAAGCATCTCGTGATAAAGAATTGTTCGCACTTATAAGTGGGGGGAATATTGGTGGAAGTAAATGGATAAGTGAGCAGTATGATCACGAAGTGCAGGCGGGTTCTGTGGTGAAGCCGCTTTCAGGAAGAGGGTTAGTAAATACTGATGCGCAAGTAATTCGCCCAGTGCTTACATCTAAAAAGGGTGCGGTGCTTACCTCAGCGACATATCCATCCTATTCAGATATTAGTACCTACCATATGGCAAGTAGTGCGATAGATACTGCGGTGCGAAATGCTGTGTGTATGGGAGCGTCAGTAAACGAGCTCGCAATTTTGGATAACTTCTGTTGGTGTTCTTCATATGATGAAGCACGCCTCGCCCAGCTCGTGGATGCGGTGAAAGCTTGTTACGAGACAGCGATTGCGTATGGGACACCATTTATTTCAGGAAAGGATAGCATGTTTAACGATTTCAAAGGGTATGACGAAAAAGGAAATTCTGTAGCGATTTCAATTCCGCCGACACTACTCATCTCTGCGATTGGAGTGACTGCCGATTTTACCAAAGCAGTAACACCTGAGTTTAAACTGGCGGGTGACGTTATTTATTTGATTGGTGATACTCACGATGAGCTCGGTGCGAGTGAATACTATAAGCTAATTTCAAAAAATGATGCTATTGGAAATGTGGTGCCAAAAGTTGATACAAAGAAAAATATGAAAACGTATCAAGCGCTCGAAAAAGCAATTGCAAAAGAATTGCTTGCCTCTGCAATTTCTGTGAACTCTGG
>CAZTHH010000013.1:0-10217 GCA_964613545.1 uncultured Candidatus Saccharibacteria bacterium | reverse complement strand
GATGCACTATTAAAAGCGTACCATTCATTTTCAAATAAAAATTCCTAATATGAAAAACAAAAAAGTAAAAATAATCATAATGTCTGGGTATGGACTTAACTGCGAAGAGGAGACGAAGTTTGCTTTCGAGTGGGCTGCAAAGGAGGTAAAGGGAAAAGCGGAGGCAGATATTGTACATATCAATGATTTGATCGCAAAGCCAGAAATGCTGAGTGAATATGATATCCTCGCTTTTCCAGGAGGCTTTTCTTATGGTGATGATACTGGGAGTGGAAAGGCATATGCGAATAAATTTAAAAATCATTTGCAGAAAGAATTGGACGCATTTATAAAACGAGACACGCTCGTCATTGGAATTTGTAATGGCTTTCAGATTATTACAAATCTCGGGCTCGTACCCGGTGCCCTCACACATAATGAGAGCGCAATGTATATAGATAGATGGGTGGATATGCAGTGTACAGGGAACAGCCCGTGGTTAAAAGGAATAAAGAAAATTTCACTTCCAATTGCTCACGGTGAAGGTTTGTATGTAATTCCAGAAAAAGAATACAAGGCAATGGTAAAAAATAAACAGATTGCTTTTAAATATACCAAAGGCGAAATGTGTGAATATCAAAACCTAAAAGCAAATCCAAATGGCGCAATGCATGATATAGCTGGAGTACTATCAGAAAATGGTAAGATACTTGGTATGATGCCACATCCAGAGCGCGCGATGTTCTTTCATCACCGTCCGGATTTTCAAGTACAGAAAGAATTGGCAAAACGAAAAGGAAAGAAATTACCAGAAGAAGGATTTGGCCTCGTGTTATTCAAGAATGCAATAAAATATTTTAAATAATGGAACACTTAAACGAAAAATGTGGAATAGTTGGAATTTATGGAAAAGGGCTTGATGTTGCACGCCTTTCTTTCTTTGGGTTGTTTGCATTACAGCACCGCGGACAAGAGGCGAGTGGTATTACGACGAGTGATGGGACTCAGTTGTACACACACAAAGGTGCGGGGCTTGTGGCAAGCGTGTACCACGAAGAAGCGATTGCAGGTTTACATGGGTATCTTTCTGTTGGGCATAATCGCTACTCTACTTCTGGGGGTGGTGCGCTGGATCATGCACAGCCGGTGATTAGTGATAAAAATAATTTTGCATTAGCGCACAATGGAAATTTACCAAGTGTGAAAATGCTCCAGAGTTTTTTGGAAGAACATAATGTGTTAAAAAATGACCGCTCTGATTCAGAGTATATATATGATGCGATAGAATTTCATTTATCGAGCGGAGAAAGTATCGAAAGTGCGGTCACGAAAGTCTACCCACTGATTACTGGTGCATTTGCAATTACCATGATGACAAAAGATACGCTTGTCGCAATCCGTGATTCTCACGGTATGCGCCCACTGTGTTTAGGAAAGATTGGTGATGGCTATATGGTCGCATCTGAAACATGCGCACTGAAAACTGTCGGTGCAGAATTTATTCGTTATGTGAATCCCGGAGAAATGATTGTAATAAATGAAAGTGGCTTACATAGTACTCAGCTTGCACCGGCGACGCCACATTATGATAGTTTTGAATTTGTGTATTTTGCTCGCCCTGATTCTGTCTTGGAAGGGAAGAGTGTCTATGAAGTACGAAAGAATTTTGGCAAAATGCTCGCAAAAGAATTTGTGCCACAGGTGGATATTATTGTGCCGGTGCCTGATACTGCGATGCCAGTGGCGCTTGGTTATAGTGAAGTGACTGGTATTCCTATGGAAATGGCACTCGTAAAGAATCGCTATGTGCATCGCACTTTTATTGAACCAGATCAGAAATCTCGTGAACATTCTGTAGCGCTCAAGCTTATTCCTATGCCTGAAGTACTAACAGGAAAGAGAATTGCGATAATAGATGATTCAATCGTGCGAGGGACGACGAGTAAGCGATTGGTAGAGAGCTTGTTTAAAGCTGGTGCAAAAGAAGTGCATTTCCTTGTGTCTTCACCAAAGGTGATGTTTCCAGATTTTTATGGAATTGATACTCCTCAGCAAAAAGATTTAATCGCTGCGACAAAATCAGTAGATGAAATTTGTGCATACTTAGGTGCGACATCACTTCATTATCTTTCTGTTGAAGGGCTCGTAGAAGCTATTGGCATTCCTAAAGAAAATCTTTCTACTTCATTTTTTACTGGTGAGTATCCGATAGATATATTAGAACGCAAAGGGGAAGTGAATTATGATGTTCCGCAAAGTTAGATCGTTTCGCAAAGAATAGCTCTTTTCTTCGGGTACGGATTTTTTGAAGCTTAAAAAATCCTGAAGTTTGCTTGCCGTCGCTCGCAAAACCCCCTCCGACAAGACTATTCTCTGCTACACTATACATAATATGAAAATCGCAATATTAATTTCAAATACTGGTACAGGGACAAATCTTCAGGCAATTATAGATGCCATAGAGAATGGTAATTTGCATGCAGAAATTTGTGCGGTTGTTTCTGACAAAGAAGACAGTCTGGGGCTCGAACGGGCAAGGAAACATAATTTGAAAATTGAAATTTGCCCAAAGAAAGAAGAATTGCAATCTCTTTTAGAAAAATTAAATCCTTATTACATTTGCCTCGCTGGCTGGAAGCAGATTATTTTAGACGGAGTAATTGAAGCATTTCCAAATAGAATTTTAAATTTGCACCCAGGACTTATTCCTGATGCAGTAGATGGACACGCCCAAAATCCTGATGGCACGGAAGGGCTTTGGAATAAAGGAATGCTCACTGATAAAGCAATTCAAAATTTTTTAGATAATAAATGCACGTATGCCGGTTCTTCGATTCATTTCCTGACACTCAATTTTGATTTTGGTCCGGTGCTCGGCAGAGTTTTTGAAAAGATAGAAGAAGGTGATGATGTGGAATCTTTGTACACACGGCTCAAGAAAAAAGAAAATGAATTATATATAGAAGTTTTACAAAAATTATGCAAATAAATAATCAAAAAATTTTAATCATTGGTAGTGGGGGGAGGGAGCATGCGATTGGGTGGAAATTAGCACAGTCACCACGGAAGCCGGTATTATATTTTGCCCCGGGAAATGCTGGGACTGCAGAAATTGGGACGAACGTGGATATAAAGGCCGTGGATATTCCTGCGCTTATTGCTTTTGTAAAAAGTAAGAAAATTGATACGACGCTCGCGATTCCAGATGATCCGCTCGCTTTAGGCATCGTGGATATTTTTCGTATGGAAGGGCTCAGAATTTTTGGCCCGACAAAAGCTGCTGCGCAACTTGAATGGTCAAAAGCATTTTCCAAAAAGTTTATGGAGGCTCATCATTTACCGACGGCAAAATTTGAAACATTTACCAATTTTGATGATGCGATGAATTATGTAAAAGGAGAGGATACTCCTATTGTGATAAAAGCATCTGGGCTTGCACTTGGGAAGGGGGTAGTGATTGCACAGACTTTAGAAGAAGCTGAGCAAGTACTAAAAGAAATGCTCGTGGAAAATAAATATGGCGAAGCGGGAAAAGAGGTAGTGATAGAAGAATTCATGGAAGGTCCAGAAATTGCAATCCATGCATTTTCTGATGGAATTTCATATGATGCGTTTCCTCCAGCCCAAGATCATAAAAAAATTGGTGAAGGCGATACTGGACCAAATACTGGCGGAATGGGTACTATCGCTCCGGTGCCTTTTGTTGATGAAGGGTTGTTTTTGCAAATAAAAAATACCATTGTGGTTCCGAGCTTTGTCGGTATGGAATATGACGGAGCACCATTTGAGGGAGTGCTTTATCCAGGGCTTATGCTCACGCAAAATGGTCCAAAGATTCTAGAGTACAATGCACGCTTTGGTGACCCGGAAACTCAGAGTTATATGCGGCTCCTTGATACTGATCTCCTCGATATTATTGATGCATGTATTGATAAAACATTAAATACACTTGAAATAAAGTGGAAAGAAATCTTTGCCTGCAATATCGTGCTTGCCTCAGGTGGCTACCCGGGGAATTATGAAAAAGGAAAAGTGATTACAGGAATTGGCGAAGCTGAACAAGAAAAAGATATTGTTGTTTTCCATGCAGGTACGAAAATGGAAAATGGAAATCTTTTAACTAATGGAGGGCGAGTGCTCGGGGTTTCTGCAACAGGTACCACACTTGAGGAAGCTCTCGTTAAAGCCTACAAAGCAATCGAAAAAATTAACTTTGATGGAATGTATTGCAGGAAAGATATTGGTAAAAGTGCCCTTAGTATAAAAATGTAAACAAAAAGCCACCAAATCATAAAATTTGGTGGCTCTTTTTGCATTTTTTTAAAAACTATGGTTTTTGTTTTGTAAAAGTAACAATTACTTTTTCTTTTGCTTCATCAGCATATTTTATCTCTTTGACATGAATATGTGACTTTGGGTCATCATTGTTCAATTCTTCAGGATGAAAATATTCCGTACGAATCTTATTGATTTGTGCAAGGGTAAGTGTGTGTGTTGACACATTGTCCTCTTTTGATAAATCAACTCCAAGTACATAAAGGATTACGGCTGCGGTACCATAATTTGTTCTGACATTAAGGATATTGTCTCCGTTTAAGCGTTTAAATTCAAATGAATGTAACTCTTCCTGCTTAATGGAATAGTTGTTCCAGAATTCATTTACAAACATCCTGAATTCTCTCATTGTTTCAATTTTGACACAGATCTCGTGCATGATTTTTTTGTTTTTAAAAGGTTGAACTTAATTTATTTGTCTTGATACTACCATTTATACCTAATAAGTCAACAGTGCTTTTTTGTTCGGTAAAATAATGATAGTATCAACATATATGAAAACTATTGGCATAGTTGGGGGAGGGCAGTTAGGGAAAATGCTTGGAGATGCAGCGCATAAGCTCGGGTCCAAGGTGGTGATACTGGAAGCGAGCGAAACTTGCCCGGCTCGGTCTGTTGCTGATGAATTTATTCTCGGTAGTTTTAAAGATAAGCAGAAAATTTTGGAGCTCGCTGAAAAAGTGGATGTGGTGACATTTGAGATTGAGTCTGCTAATGCCGAAGCATTGGAAATTTTAGTGCAACATGGCAAGGAAGTACATCCGAGTCCAGTGACACTCAAAATAATTAAAGATAAATATAATCAAAAAGTATTTTTGAAAGAGCAACAGATTCCGGTCGCAGATTTTATGATTGTAGACAATGCTAGTGATATAGAAAAAGCAGGGGAGACTTTTGGATACCCATTCCTTCTAAAAACGCGCTTTGATGCGTATGACGGAAGAGGAAATTTTGTGGTAAAAAATAAAGAAGATATACAAACTGCTCTTACTAAATTTGGAGATGCAAAATTATATGCAGAAAAATTCTTTTCATTTGTAAAAGAGCTTGCAGTTGTTTCTGCTCGTGGAAAAGATGGAATGACCGTTACATTCCCTGTAGTGGAAACAATTCATAAAAATAATATTTGTCATATTGTGCGTTCGCCAGCACCGGTGGCAAATGAGGTGAGTGATGCTACTTCTGAGCTCGCTCATAAAGTTTTAGATGCACTTTCTGGAGTGGGTGTCTTTGCTATTGAAATGTTTCTCTCTGAAAACGGTGAAGTGGTTGTGAATGAAATTGCTCCACGCGTACATAATAGTGGGCACCTGACTATTGAAGCTTTTCAAATGTCACAATTTGAAGCACATGTTCGTGCGATTACTGGAATGGAATTGATGACTCCAAAAGAAGAAGCAAAAGCGTCGGTAATGGTAAATATCCTTGGCGAAAGGGATGGCGAAGCCCTTTCAGAAGGGGTCTCTGAGGCTGAAGCCCTCGGTGGCGTCCACGTGCATATCTATGGTAAACTGGAAACACGTAAGGAGCGCAAGATGGGGCATATAACTGCTACTGCAGATACGCTCGAAGAGGCAGAATTAAAAGCACTCACTACGCGTACCAAAATAAACATTTAATATGAAAAATCAAAAAATATTAGTCGGAATAATAATAGGTTCGGATTCAGATTTGCCGGTGATACAAGATGCAGCCAAAGTGCTCGAAGAATTTGGTGTGGGGTATGAAATCACTGTGGTGTCTGCGCATCGCACTCCTGGAGTATTAGTATCTTATGCAAAGAAAGCCGAAGGCAGAGGTATAAAAATAATTATTGCTGGTGCTGGTGGCGCTGCGCACCTTCCGGGAATGACTGCGAGCATGACGGTACTTCCTGTAATTGGTGTACCGATAAAAACAAAATCTATGGAAGGACTTGATTCACTGCTTTCAATTGCGCAAATGCCACCAGGGGTTCCTGTGGCGACTGTTGCCGTAAATGGTGCAAAGAATGCAGGACTTCTTGCAATACAAATCCTTGCTCTTGCTGACGTAAAGCTTTCAAAGAAAATGGCAGAATATAAAAATGGAATGGAAAAAGAAGTAAAAGGCAAAGCAAAAAAACTTCTCGATCAAGGTTATAAAACTTATTTAGAAAAATAATGTCAGATTTATATACACAATCAGGGGTAGATATAGAAGCGGGGAATGAGGCCGTGCGCCTGATGAAAGGTGATGTGGCAAAGACACATACAAGTGCCGTAATTACTGGTATTGGAAGTTTTGGTGGGCTCTATGATTTAAAACAAATAATAAATGAGTATAAGAATCCTGTTCTTGTGCAGAGTATTGATGGCGTTGGTACAAAGCTTTCCGTCGCACGAATGATGGGCAAGTACGATACTGTCGGGCAGGATATTGTGAATCACTGCTGTGACGATCTTCTCGCAATGGGGGCAAAGTCACTTACATTTCTTGATTATGTTGCACATGATAAATTGGATCCGATTGTAATGGCAACCATGGTAAAAGGTATGGCAAAAGCTTGCAGTGACAATGGCGTGAGTTTGGTCGGCGGAGAAACTGCAGAAATGCCCGGCGTTTATATGAGTGGCGAGCATGACATTGCCGGTTGTATTACCGGCGTGGTGGAAAAAGATGGAATTATCACCGGAGAAAAAATAGAGGAAGGAGATATTCTCCTCGGTTTTCCGTCTTCAGGACTTCATACGAATGGATTTTCTCTTGCACGCAAAATTCTTTTTGATGTAGCGGGGCATAATGTAAATACAAATGTAGATGAACTCGGAATGACTGTCGGTGAAGCATTGCTCAAAGTGCATGTAAATTATTCTAATCCTGTTTTGGAAATGCTTAATCGTGGAGTAGATGTTCGTGGAATTGCACATATCACTGGTGGTGGATTTATAGAAAATATTCCACGTGTGCTTCCGGCAAATCTTGATGCAGAAATTCATTTGAATACGTGGCCAATGCTTCTGATTTTCCCATACATGCAAAAGATTGGAAATGTAGAACAGCATGAAATGTATAAAGTATTTAATATGGGCATCGGACTTATTCTCATCGTCCCGCAATCCGAAAAAGAAAAAATTGAGACAATTCTAAAAAACTTCCCAGACTTTTCTATTTACGAAATCGGAAAAATTATAAAAGGGGAGAAGAAGGTAGTTTTAAAATAAAATGAATATAGAAACAATACAAGAACATATTGGTGAAGTATTAAAAGGAACTGATTTTAAAGGATTGGGGGAACGAAAGGTGGGTAAGGTGCGCGATATTTATATTGGAGAGGAACACATGATACTCATTTCTACTGACCGCCATTCTTCTTTTGACAGAATCATTGCGCATATTCCGTTCAAAGGGGAGGTGCTTAATCAGATTAGTGCATTTTGGTTCGAACAGACTAAAGATATTATACAGAATCATGTTATTTCTATTCCGGACCCGAATGTGCTTATTGCAAAAAAGTGCACCGTGCTTCCGATTGAATGTGTCATGCGTGGCTATATTACTGGTGTGACTGGTACGTCACTTTGGACCAATTATCAGAATGGGCAAAGAAATTTTGGAAATTTTGTACTACCAGAAAGGCTCTCAAAGAATCAGAAACTTGATGAGCCGGTATTTACTCCGACAACAAAGAGTGATGAGCACGACCGCCCAATTACTCCTGCAGAAATTGTGAGTGAAGGAATTCTCTCTCAAGAAATGACCGATGAATTACAGAAGATGGCGACAGCGATTTTCAAACGAGGGCAGGAGATAGCACTTTCAAAAGGGCTCATTCTTGTGGATACAAAGTATGAATTCGGGTTGGATGAAAATGGAAAATTAACGCTGATTGACGAAGTGCATACACCGGATTCTTCTCGTTACTGGAAAGCGAATACATACCAAGAACGATTTGATGCTGGATTAGAACCGGAGTATTTTGATAAAGAATTTCTTCGTCTGTGGTTCAAAGATAATTGTGATCCGTACAATGACCCAGTCCTCCCCGAAGCTCCTGCTGAAATGGTCGCAGAGCTTTCTCGTCGATATATAGAAATCTATGAGACCATTACTGGCAAACCGTTTAATCATGATTTCTCTCAGAGTGTACTTGATCGAATTACTACTAATTTAAAACAATAATATGAATGACGCTATAAATCCACTAGATGGGCGATATTATGAAAAGACTCGGGCACTTGCGCCATATTTTGCAGAGAGCGCACTGATGAAATATCGGGTGATGATGGAATGTGAATTTTTGATTTGTTTGGCTGAGGCGAAAGTTACTGGTTTGCGGAAGCTGACAGGGAGTGAGGTGAGTACCCTCCGAGGATTGTATGAGGGCTGGAATGATAGTTCATATAAAAAAATAAAGAAATTTGAGGCGACGACAAATCACGATGTGAAAGCCGTGGAATATTTTATAAAAGAAAGTTTAGCAAAGACGAGTTTAAAGGATATTGTCGAATGGGTGCACTTCGGATTAACTTCAGAGGATACGAATAATATTTCGTATGCACTCATGCTCTCTCTCTCAGTAAAAAATGTACTTCTTCCTGAATTGGAAACTATTGCAATCACGATAGAGAAAATGGCTCGTGCTCATAAAGATCTTCCAATGCTTGCCCGGACACACGGGCAGAGCGCTAGCCCGACCACGCTTGGGAAAGAGCTCGCCGTATTCTCGGCTCGCCTCCGCCGCCAAATGGTCCAGATGAAATCTCATAAAGTAATGATGAAGCTAAACGGTGCGACGGGGAACTACAATGCATTCGTTGCGGCATACCCAAAAGCAAATTGGCTGAAGTTTACAACTACATTTGTGGCGCATTTAAATAAAGTTGCTGGGGTAAAACTTGAAGCAAATCTAATGACGACACAAATTGAATCGCACGATACCTATGCAGAACTCTTTGATATCATTCGCCGTGCAAATATGATTCTTCTCGATTTTAATCAAGACATGTGGAGATATATTTCTGATGGATACCTTACTCAGAAACCAAAAGCAGGGGAGGTGGGTTCAAGCACAATGCCACATAAAATTAATCCAATTGATTTTGAAAATAGTGAAGGAAATATTGGGCTCGCAAATGCACTCTTTGAATTCTTTGCTCGAAAGCTTCCAGTTTCTCGCCTACAGCGCGACCTTTCTGATTCCACGGTGGAGCGTACATTTGGTACCGCATTTGGACACTCAGTCCTCGCATATACATCGCTGTCAAAAGGGCTTTCCAAAATCTCAGTAAATGAAAAGAAAATCGTAGATGATTTACTTGCGCACCCAGAAGTCGTCGCCGAAGCAATCCAGACAGTCATGCGCCGTGAAGGCTTACCAGTGCCATACGAAAGTCTTAAAGCCCTCACTCGTGGCAAAGAGGTGACAATGGCAGACTTCGCTACTTTCATTGATTCACTTAAAGTCTCTCCAGAACTAAAAAAAGAACTAAAAAAATTCACCCCACAAAATTATATTGGTATTGCTAATAAATTAGTAAAATAACATAGAATAAGAGCGTATGGTAAAAGAAAATTTTGGAGAACAAAAAGATGTATATACTGATAAAATGCGTGGATGTATTCGCGATTACGCGAATGAATTTGTCGCATTAAAAATGTTTTATATGAATGGTGGTATTACTAGTGTTATTAATTTACTTAAAGAGCATACAGTAAAGACATTTCAAGGGTATGTAGATGAAAAAGCGGCACTTGAAAAATATGAAACATTAGATGAACAAGAATTACAAAATTCTGTCGTACAAACAAAGACTAAAAGATTGTCAGAAATTGCAGAGCGGTTTAACGATAAAAATATTGAATTAACCGACGAAGAATATCATAAATTAATGGATGAGGTAAAGCAGATTATAGATACTAAATAATAACAATAAAAGCACCAT
>CAZTHH010000012.1:0-12218 GCA_964613545.1 uncultured Candidatus Saccharibacteria bacterium | reverse complement strand
ATTGCTATTGGGCTGATGGGGGCACTCGCTGTTATTATGATCGTAATCCACGGAGTGCAGTACATGGGCGATGAATCAGTTTTTGGTAAAACAGAAGCAAAGCACAGTATCATGACGACTATTGGGGGACTCCTCCTTGCACTCTGTGCATACGCACTGCTCAACACTATTAACCCAGACCTTCTCGGGGGAGATGGGGTTTCTGTACAACCAGTAACCATAACCATTGAAAATGGGCAAGACTACAGACTTTCTCAAACAGTAGACACTGACGTTACTTTCAGAAGAACAGGTTACTACAAACAAATTAAAGATTTTGTTACACAAGCAGATTACTCAAGCAAAGGATACTCAAATAAAATTAACCACTGCATGGCACAAGTCGCAGTACAAAGAGAGTCTAACGGTGACCCAAAGGTAATTGGCCATGATGAAAACGCCCCTTACCCCGGCATCCCTTCGCGCGTTAAATTTATAAACTCTGGCAAAAAACAAAGTAATAAAACTTTTACACCAACTAATGCTCTTATTACAAATAAGAGCATCGATTACCTCAATGACGATAACGATGGTAATATATTTCACCCAAAAAATCAAAATGATGAATATCTTGGTTTAGATTGGAGGTTTTCTCATGGAATAGGGCTGATGCAAACAACATTCTTCCCAGATGGAGACAACAGGGGAACAAACTATAAGCAAGCATGGTCATCAAGTATTACTAACACAAAATTTAAAATAAAAGATTTATTTGTTGCAAAAAATGCAATACAAGTAGGAGTAGAGCACCTGCAATACGAATTTAAACATTGTGGTGGTGATGTTGAAAAAGCATACCGAGCATATGGCGGAGGTGGTTGTGAAGGAACTCCTTATTCTAGAAAGGAAGCGAAGGCTCGAAAAAATTTGTATGACCAGTGTTTAGCTCAAGATAAATAATATGAAAAAAGTTATTATCATTTGTATCATTATATTGCTTGGAGGATTGGGATACTATATATATTCAGTAAAACAGCAGGCTGCGCAAACAGGAGAGGCTGTTACGCTCCGAAGCTTTTTACCTTTTGGAACTAGTAGCACTGGGAGCAACAACACAGGAATAGATGGTGAGGCGGATAGCACAGCTTCAAATACTGAAGAAGGTGCCACTGATGAAAATGCACCTCTACCAAAAGAAATTCTCACTCAAGTAACAGCACTCAGCATTGCAGGAGGTACTACTTATACAACCATGCGCCCAAAGAGTAGTGGTGGTACAGAAGAAGTAGTATCACTCCGTTATGTGGAAAAAACAAATGGACACATACACGAACAATTTCTTGATGGAAATACGAGCACTCAAATATCAAATTCAACCATTCAAGGAGTTCATGAAGCACTTTTTAGTAGTGACGGTAATTCGATTATTTATCGTTACCTAGACAGTACCACAAAACAAATCCAAAGCTTTTTAGGAACACTGGGTGCAAGTACGGGATCATATCTCCCAGAAGGCATTGAACAAATAGTATTTTCACCAACAGATAAATCATATTTTTATCTGACGACCGACTCAGAAACAAGCACTGTGTCTGGTATAAAAGGGGGAGTCACCACAAACAAAGAAACAACACTCTTTACTTCAGCCTTTACTGAATGGCTCGTGCAGTGGCCAAATAAAAATACTATATTTCTCACAACAAAACCTTCTTGGAATACCAACGGAAGTGTATACCAATTAAATACCGACACGAAAGCATTCAGAAAAGTATTTGGAAATATCCGAGGACTTACAACACTAGCAAATAATCAAGCATCAGTGATCCTGTATAGTGGTACCACTACAACAGGATATAAAATCGGTCTTTACGACACAGCTACAAAAGATTTTACCAACATACCACTTTCTAGTATTGCAGCAGATAAATGTGTCTGGGTAAATGACGGCAGTGCTGCGTATTGTAGTGCTCCAAATACAATATCAGGATTACAGTATCCAGATAATTGGTATCAAGGTACTGTTTCTTTTGATGACAGTGTCTACCGCATCGATGGAGTGACAGGATCTATCACACAAATAGTAGACACAAGCACTGTTGGGGGGATTGATGGTACTCACTTATTCTTAAACCCGAGCGAAGATGTTCTCTTTCTTATAAACAAAAAAGATTCCAGTTTGTGGAAAATTATACTCAAGTAATATAAAACACCCTGCAAACGCAGGGTGTTTTATATTATATCACCAACATATTTTATCGTGAGCCTTCGGTCTTTACCTTCTCCTTTACTCTCTGTTTGTATATCTTTTGCATTCTCTAAAAACATATGCATAATTCGGCGTTCAAATGCGGGCATCGGCTCAGCTTCGATAGTACTTTTGAAATAGCGGGCACGTTCAGCGAGCATATGTGCGGTAGTACGAATCCCATCAAAATACTTTTTCTGATATCCGTTTATATCAATAAATAGCGCAGCGGACACCGTCTCCCCAAATTTCTTTTCCACAAGCTTTCGAACAAGGTGATTGAATGAACGCAATGTCTCACCATCTTTCCCGATTAAAAATCGTGAGTCTGGTGTGGAAAGGGAACACCAGTAAATACCACCTTCCTCAGTAAATACATATTCACTAATAGTACAGCCAGTGTGCTGTAGTACTTCATCTATTGTTTGTTTTATATATGCTTCATCCATATTATTTTAAACTTCTTTTTACATACCACTCTTGCACAATCGTACAAACATTACTTACTACCCAGTAGAGCGCCACCGCAGCAGACACCTGCCATGCAACAAAAGTAATAATAAGAGGGAGTGTATACTTCATATTGGTAGTCATGCTTTCAGTGAGCTGCTCTTGGAAACTTGGCTTAGTAATATCACGAATAGCTGGTGCTTCCGTCTTGTCCTTTTTATTCATTAGGTAGCCCTGAGCGAACTGTGAAATTCCAGCGAGTAGTGCAAGGACAACACTATGCCCGTTCATATCAATAATACCAAGGAACATGGTGTGGATTGAAGCAGGCATCTGCACAAAGCTATATAAAGGTCCCACAACTGCGTTAGCGCCTAGCCCCCTTAGAAATGCATAGTACAATGCAAATATAATAGGGAGTTGGATAAGAACAAGCAGACAACCAGAAAATGGATTTACCCCATGCTCTTTATAGAGTGCAAAAGTTTTCTTTGATTGTTCTTCTTTGCTCGGATAATCTTCTTTAATCTTTTTAAGAAGTGGTGCTAACTTCTTCATTACCACTTGGCTTTTTATTGATTTACGGGCAACAGGGAAGAGAAGGATTTTAACAAAAATAGTAAGAATAATAACCGCAAAACCCACATCTCCAAAGGTAACCGTACCCATAACAAACATGAGTGCGTTATAAATCGGCTGATAAAAAATAGTTGTCCATAGTGCTTGCATCACCCTATTGTAACTCAGTGTGGCACAAATGAAAAGCCGTGTATATATTAGACCACAGGATCAAAATGATTTTTTTGCCAAGGGTGGCAACGGAGGATTCTCCTTATTCCTTTAAGTAAACCTCTTAAAAATCCATATTTTACAAGGGACTGTTTTGTGTATTCAGAACAAGTAGGATAGAAAACGCAATGTCTTTGATGAAAAGGTGCGAATTTTTGATAAATATTAATCAAAAATACTAATATTTTACTCATGTAATAGTTGTGCTTTTTTAAACAAAAGCTTTAATTCAGTCACTATTTGTAGCTGGGGAGCATTAATTGATCCTTTTTTAAAGAAAAGAAGCCCCACACAAGGTAAAGGAATGGGGATCTCTCTGCAGGCATTATACCCCTTACGACGAAGAGAATTCCGAATATGTGCTGATTTTGCAACACTTTTAGGGGCAACAACAGCAAAATGACTATACATATCAGGGCTTTCTTTAACAAAACGCAAGGTAAAAAGAGGGCTGTGTAGTACAGAGCCCTCTTTCATCACCCTATCGAATAACCGTTTTGTTACTCGTCTTCGCTTTGGAAGCATATAGTATTAGATAGCAATCTTAGCGCGACCTTTTCGGCGTCTTGCTTGTAAGACCTTTTTACCGTTTGAACTAGCAGAACGAACGAGAAACCCATGAGATTTCGCTCTTTTTCTTTTGTTAGGTTGGTATGTTTGTGACATATAAGAGAATATATACTATAAACCACAATAACGCAAGGGGTAACCCAAGAAAAGGCTTAAATATAAGAATATTTATAGGTTATACACATATTCACAGGTTATACACAGATTAATCAAGGTAACGATTATACTTTACGCGGTTCTGCCTTGTATAATAGGACAATGATATCAACAAAAGAACTCTGGGAGACATGCCTTACTGACATTGAGCTCAATATTTCAAGAGCGAACTTCACCACATGGTTTAAAAACACCTCAATAGTGAAAGAGGAGCAGGGAACCTTTTATGTGGGAGTACCAAATGAGTTTGTAAAAGATTGGCTTAACAATAAATTCCATAAACTTATTGTAAAAACACTAATGCAGTACGGAGGGGATGTACGTAGTGTGGAATATGTTATTACAAAATACGAAGCTCCTAAAAAAGAAGAGGTGATCATAAAACAAAACACAAACACAGAGCTCCCACTTAGTGATTTGTATATAAACAAAGATGACAATTTAAACCCAAAATATAATTTCAATTCTTTTATTGTTGGCCCTTTCAATGAACTCGCCTATGCAGTTGCACAAGCAATCATAGAAAATCCAGGGAAAACATATAATCCATTCTTTGTGTATGGAGGAACAGGTCTTGGTAAAACACACATGATCCAATCAATAGGGAATACCATCAAACAAAAATATCCTGAAAAAAAGATTTACTATGTAAGTCTTGAACGATTCTCAATGGATTATATTAATTCAGTACAAAACAAAAACACTAATACTGCATTCAAAGAGAAGTATCGTAAATATGATGTCATTATTATGGATGATATTCAGTTTATTTCCGGTAAAGAAAAAACCCAAGAAGAATTATTCCACTTATTCAATACACTCCACGAGACAAACCGTCAGATTGTATTTTCATCAGATAAGCACCCAAACTTCATCCAAGGACTAGAGGAGCGCTTACAGTCACGTTTTGCCTCAGGTATGACTGTACAGATAATAGAACCAGATTATGAATCTCGTGTAGCAATCATTAAAGCAAAACTATCAAACAACAATTGTATTGTGGATGATGAAGTATTAGGATACCTTGCTTCTTCATTAGAGGGGAACATCCGTGAGCTTGAAGGAAGTTTAAATGCAATCATATTACAATCACAACTTAAAAATAAAAGTATTTCACTCACTGAAGCAAAACAGCTCATAAAAAATAACATAAAACCTAAAAAGACTGTTGCAATCAAAGATGTGGTAACTGGTATTGCAGAATACTACAATATAGAGGAGACAACAATCTACGAGAAAACAAGAAGGAAGGAGATAGTAAAAGCTCGCCAGGTGGTCATGTATATTCTTCGTGAAGATTTTAATATATCTTATCCACTGATTGGGCAAAAACTTGGGGGTAAAGACCACACAACAGTAATCCATTCTCATTTAAAAATTAAAAAAGATATGGAAACCGATCCGAGTTTAGTACAAGAAATAGAAAAGATTAGAATATTATTTAAATAACATGTGGATAAGTATATAAAAAGTGTGGAAAGTAATCGTATAACTTTTTATAAAAAATAAAAATAAAAGATATCCACAAAATAAAAATGTAGAAAATATCTTTATACAACAAAATAACCTTTTAAATAAAGATATTATATTAATCCACATATTCACACAGATAATAGTAATAATTAATTATAAAAGTAAAAAAGAAACATATTATGAAACTAGAATGCAAAATAGATAAAATAAAATCAGCCTTACTGTATGCAGACAGAATGACGGGTAAAAATCTCACCCTACCTGTACTTGGTGCAATATTATGGATTGTAAAAGGGAACACCTTAACAGTACGGTCTACAAATTTAAGTATTGGTATTGAGATAGTGATACCTGTAAAAGTAGAAAAAGAAGGTATTGTTGCTATTCGTGGAGATGTACTCTCTTCGTTGTTCTCAGTGCTTGTGAGTGATGGTGCTGTTTCTTTTGAGCTTATTGAGAATACTCTTTTAGTTAAAACTAAAAATTCAAAAATTCAACTTAAGACGATTTCACCAGATGATTTTCCTACACTTCCTGTTGTCGTAGGGGATTCATTTTCGTTAGATATACAGAAATTTACTCAAGGGGTGAAGTCTGTTTTTTATAGTGCTTCAGTTAGTGAAATAAAACCAGAGATAGGAAGTGTCTATATGTATAGTGAACAAGAAATGCTTTTCTTTGTTGCGACTGATTCATTTAGACTTGCTGAAAAGAAAGTAAACATAAAAAAGAATTTAAATATAAATAGTATCCTTGTTCCGTTTAAAAATATTACTGAGATTGTAAAAGTGTTTGAGGGAGTGGAAGGTACTGTTGATGTTGTTTGTAATAAAAACCAAATCTCTTTTTCTTGTGAAGGTATTTATATTACTTCACGTGTTGTTGATGGGGTATTTCCTGATTATAAACAAATTCTCCCAAAGACTGCGACCACTACTGCAACAATATTAAAACAAGACTTCCTCTCTGCTTTAAAAGTTTCAAATGCACTTTCTGATAAATTTAACCAAATAACACTCCATATAAAACCAAAAGAAAAAGTCTTTGAAATTGAATCAAAAAATAATGATGTTGGGGAGAATACTACTATGGTAAGTGCCGCGTTAACAGGGGATGACGTTTCGCTTCACTTTAATGTAAAATATATTACTGATTGTTTTCAATCTATTTCTTCTGATAGTCTTGTTCTTGAATTAAACGGTAGTAGTAAACCAATGCTTATAAAGCCAGTAGGGGATCCTCTTTTTATGTATGTCGTCATGCCAATGAATAAGTAATACGTATGGATTATTCTCATATACAATCTTTTTTTGGTTCTATTAAGAAAATAGTACAAAAAGATGATTTAATAAAAGACAGTATTATTTTTGCATTTAAGAAATATAGTACCGTTGAAGTGGTGAAGCAAGATATTTCTTTTAAGGGAAGTATCCTTATTATAAAAAGCAGTCCACTTATAAAAAATGAGATTCTTTTTAAAAAGAATCTCATTTTAGATGCAATCAAGGAGCTTTCCGGAAAACAATTTACTGATATACGTTAATTTTTTAAATACAAGGTAATACTTGATTCACTAGTGTTCCCATAGATATCATATGCGATTACCTTTATACTATTTTTACTTTTTATATCTGGGTTATTTTTAGGTGCCAGTAGTATTGTGTTTACACTTTCTTTTATGGAGGTTATGTATTCATTATTCATAAATACATCTACTTTTTGAATTGGGAATAGTGTTTGTGTTGTGATTGTTATTGGAATATTTTCTTGCCTATTGTATACCACAGCCCCATCTATCCCTGTGATAGTGATTATTGGTTTTGCTTGCTCTGTATGCGTGTTTACGCTTGTTGTGCTTGTTGGTACACTATAGTTGTAACTGTTTTGAAGCCACCAGCTTTGCACTGCTGTTTCCCAGTGGTTAAACTGTGAATCGTTTTCTGGATATAGTGGTTTTCCCCCTGTTGGGTTATTTTTATCTATCCAGTAGAGGATTGAGTGCACCCCTTGGGTAAACTGCTCTACTTTGTTCTCAGGAAGAGTGTTTATTGTTGCTGGTTGTCCTGTTGTTTTGTCGATGAGTATTGTTTCGCCACTTTGCCATTTTCCTTTTAAGATTGGATTAGTGTTCGGGTCTGTTTGTTCTGGTTTTTCGAATGGTTGCCCTGGGTTTGCAGTTAGTGCCACAGAGAGTACTTTATTCCAAATCGGACCAGCAAGCGCCGCACCTCCTTTTTTCATTGGGATATTATCATTATTACCAACCCATGCTCCTACCACTAAGGAAGAGCTATATCCTACTGTCCAGGCGTCTTTATTGTCGTTTGTGGTACCTGTTTTAACAGCAACTGATGCTCCAGGAATAACCAAACTTGAGTTAGCACCAAAGGTTGGGGTACGTGCACTATTATCAGACAATATATCTGAAATCATTCTTGTTGTGTTTACAGGGAGGACTTCTTCTGGTTCATCTTTTGTTTCTTCTAAGATATTTCCCTCATGATCAGAAACACTCAAAATACTTTTATATGGATGGAGTATGCCTTCTGTGGCAAATACCCCATATGCAGAGGTAATATCAAGGAGTGTTACTTCTGCTCCACCAATCACTAAAGATAGCCCGTATCTGTCTGGTTCATTAAGACTGGATATTCCCATATTTTTTGCTGTTGCAATGGAATCTTTTATACCAGCAAGATATAAGAGTTTCACTGCTGGAACGTTAATTGATTGTGCGAGTGCGTTACGAAGTGACATTGGCCCGCGGTGTTTGTTGTCATAATTTCCCGGCATATAACATTCTGTTTTTTTGTGACCAGGACGAGGGTTTCCATATGCGTCACACCCATCACTAAATTCAGTAGGGACATCAAAGAGTACTGTATCTCCTGTATATCCTTTATTGAATGCTGTTGCATATACAAAAGGTTTAAACGCAGAACCTGGCTGGCGTAGTGCTGTGGCGACGTTAAAATTACCATCAATCGTTTTATCAAAATAATCTCGAGATCCAACCATAGAGAGTATTTCTCCGGTATTAGGATTAATAACCACCACTGCGGCATTTTTTCCACCAGATGTTTTTTCGTTTTCTAACGCTTGATCGTGTACAATTTTTTCGGCTTGAGTTTCAATATTGTAATCAAGTGTAGTGATTACTTTTAGTCCACCCGTCTCAAGCATTTCGGTACCATATTTTTGTTCTAAGTATTGTTTTACAAAAAAGACAAAGTGAGGTGCTGCGATGTGGACTGGTTGTTCTGGGAGAAAGGCAACCACTTCGTTTTTTGCATTTGTATATTCTTGCTCACCAATGAATTGTAAGTCATACATTTTTTTGAGCACCAAATTTTTTCGTGCATCTAATTCTTTACGATGTTTCTTGTATGGAGAGTAATAGGTGGGACTGTTTGGGATAGCTGCAAGATAGGCGGCCTCTGCAATCGTGATATCTTTTGGCTCTTTATCAAAAAAAGTTTTTGCTCCTTCTGCAATTCCATAGATAGTTCCACCGTACGGAGCTTCATTTAAATACAACCCAAGGATTTCATCTTTTGTTGCTACTTTTTCAAGTTTTACCGCAAGGATCCATTCTTTTAGTTTTCGGGTGAGTGTTTTCTCTGAGGTGAGTAGTGTGTTTTTTATAAGCTGTTGAGTAATTGTCGAACCTCCTCCTGCATTTGATTTACCCAAGAATCGATACCAAACAACTCGGGCAATTGATTTTAATCGAATTCCATTATGTTTATAGAAATCTGCATCTTCGATTGCGATCGTCGCATTTTTAATATTTTGCCCCATATCTCCGTAGGGGATTACTGTTCGACGAATATTATCTTGAAGATTGTAAAGTACAATTGTCCCCGTACGATCATAGATCTTTGTTGAACTTGCAACTTTTCTTTCAGTAAAGGATTTAAAATCAGGGATATTGAGTGTACTTATCCATATAATAAGAACACCAATGAGTACACACCCCACACCTATGGTGAGTAATGCTATGTTTTTTAGCTTATGTTTTTTCATATAGTAATATCATAACACACCAATAGGAAAGGCGGACAAGTAATCATAAATATGATACATTTATACTATGAACGACGAACAATCAATAATAGACAGTATTCTTTCCCGTGGGGTTGCAAATATATATCCATCACCTGAATTTCTCGCTGCAAAACTTAGAAAAGGTGAAAAAATTACCCTCTATTTAGGAGTGGATCCAACTGGGCCAACACTTCACTTGGGGCACGTCATCCCACTTCGAAAGCTCGCACAATTCCAAAAAATGGGGCATAAGATTATTCTTCTTATGGGTGACTTCACTGCCATGATTGGTGATCCTAATGACAAAGGTGATGATCGCATTGCACTCACTCTCAATCAAGTACTCGCTAATTTAAAAAACTACAAAAAACAGGCAAGTAGTATGATTTCATTTTCTGGTAAAAACAAAGCCGAGTTTAAATATAATTCTAAGTGGCTCGGTAAAATGAAATTTTCTGATGTGCTTTCTCTTGCATCAAATATGACTGTTCAACAAATGCTTGAGCGTGATATGTTTGAAAAAAGAATAGAAGAGGGGAAGCCAATTTATATTCATGAATTTATGTATCCACTGATGCAAGGGTATGATTCTGTCGCTATGGGTGTGGACGGTGAAGTGGGGGGAAACGATCAGACGTTTAATATGCTTGCGGGGCGTACGCTCATGAAGACACTTCAGAATAAAGAAAAGTTTGTGATTACAATGAAACTCCTGGAGGATAGTACTGGAAAAAAAATGGGAAAGACCGAAGGGAATATGATTGCACTTTCAGATGGCCCAGAGGAAATGTTTGGGAAAGTAATGAGTTGGTCTGACGGAATGATTATTCCTGGGTTTGAGCTTTGTACGGATATTTCAATTAAGCAAATAGAAAGTTATGCTCGTGATATGGTTGCTGGAATGATTAATCCACGTGATATAAAGTTTATTCTCGGTACTGAAATTGTCACTTCGTTTTATGGTGAACATAAAGCGGCGGCGGCGTACCATGCATTCCGTGCCACATTTGAGAAGAAAGAAATTCCTGACAATGTACCAACATGTGCTTTTACCCCAGAGACACAACTTGTTGATGTATTTTTAGAGCAAGGGATTGTTGTTTCAAAAGGGGAGTTTCGTCGGCTGATTGAAGAGGGTGCTATCACTCACCTGGAAACAGAAAGTAAAATAAAAGAAGTAACTGCTGTTGCAATGAAAGGAGTATACCGGATTGGTAAAAAACGATTTCTTAAAATTAAATAATAAAAATCCCCTCAGTGAGGGGATTTTTATTATAGCATTGAATGATCTACAAGAGAGTCATCATCGTCATCACCAATAAGAAGTTCTTCTGGTAGCTCATCTTCTGTGAGTATTTCATCATCAAGGATTTCTAGGTCATCATCGAGCAACGCCGCATCGAGATCGAGCTCGTCTTCTTCTCCTAATTCTTCTACGCCCAACACTTCATCGTCAGTATAACTCATATGTATATTATAAAAACCAAAAATTAAAACTTCTAATGCATTAGTTGTATCAAAATACCATATTCTTTGCAATGATTACATTCCACGTTTTACTGTGGAAAACTTTTCTCGGGCAAGGCAGGTGATACTAATGGCAATTGCATCAAGCTCGTCATCAGAGGTAATTGTGTGGGGAAGTGAGATAAGTTTGGGAATCATCCCCATAACCATGTCCTTTGTGGCTTTACCGTAACCGGTGACTGCAATTTTTATTTCACCAGGAGTGTATTCATATACAGGGATACCGGCACGATGTGCTTCGTACATAATGACACCACGGGCCTCAGCGACACCCATTGCCGTCTTTTGATTATTTGTAAAATAAAGCTTTTCTATTGCAAGTGCTCTTGGCTTGTATTCTTTTATGATTTTTTCAATTTCTGTTCCGACAGAATAGATACGCTCTGAAATAGAGTCTTTTTTGTTTGTAGTAAAACATGAAGAGAAAACATAGATTTCCTTTTGATCCTTTTCTATGATTGCAATTCCAATACGGTCATAGCCTGGATCAATGCCAAGTATCCTCATACAATAAAATCAAATCCTAAATGTTCGTAAGCCTTTTTTGTGACAGTGCGCCCGCGAGTGGTACGCTCAAGGAGTCCTTGCTGGATAAGGTATGGCTCTACTACTTCTTCAATTGTTGCTTCTTCTTCGCCAGTAGCAGCTGCAATTGTTTTGAGCCCTACTGGCCCACCACCAAATTTATCAATAATACTTTCAAGTACTTTTCTGTCTGATGAAGTGAGTCCTAGCTCATCGACTTCAAGTAGTGATAATGCTTTCTTTACTGCGTCTTCAGAGAGAGGAGTTTTGTGTACTTGTGCGTAATCACGGCAACGCTTGAGGAAATAGTTTGCAGTGCGGGGGGTAAAGCGTGAGCGTTTAGCAATTTCTTCTTGTGCGGCATCGTCGAGTACGACGCCAAGGATATCTGCGGAGCGTTTTAGAATCTTTTTTATTTCATCAGTAGTATAAAATTCTAAACGGAATACTCCACCAG
>CAZTHH010000011.1:0-12537 GCA_964613545.1 uncultured Candidatus Saccharibacteria bacterium | reverse complement strand
CCACCTGATTGTGGGCGAGCTTCCATAGGGCGAGCTTCGTTCACTGTAAGGTTACGACCTTCGTAATCCTGACCGTTAAACATTGAGATCGCTTTGTCAGCGTCTGCATCGTTTTCCATCTCTACGAATCCAAAGCCCTTTGAACGGCCAGTCATCTTATCCATGATAATTGTTGCTGAAGCAACTGGACCTGCCGCTTCAAAGTGAGCTTTGAGCTCATCGTTAGTAGTCTTGTAAGGAAGACCACCAACATACAATTTCTTTGCCATAATGACAATGTGCTTCTTATAATGGTACTTGCATACCACAACTCGAAGGAAACTAATTTATAAATGTAATCGCAACCGCAGATTTCATTTACATACTCAATGTTTAAACAAGAATATGAAACGGTAACCAAAACGTGTAAGCAAACTACTGGCGGACAGTATACCACAAATTAGTATACAGAGGCAAGGATGGTTTTTATTCTTCCTCCGCATCGCCCACTTCACCTGAAGAGACTGCTGAAATGATTTTATCAATTTTTCCTTGCATAATCATTGGGATATTTGACCAATTTTGACGTATACGGTGGTCGGTCACACGGTCTTGTGGAAAATTGTAGGTACGAATCTTCTCGCTTCTATCCCCTGTTCCAATTTGTCCTTTACGGTCTGCGGAATATTTTTTTGCTTCTTCTTCCTCTTTCATCATTTGAAGTTTTGCTTGGAGAATACGCATTGCTTCTTCGCGATTGCCGAGCTGAGAGCGTTCGGTAGTACAGCGTACATCGATACCTGTCGGCTTGTGGATAAGGCGTACTGCTGTTTCAACTTTGTTCACATTTTGACCTCCTGCACCACCTGAGCGAGAGTATTCCATATCGAGGTCTGCTGGGTTGATTTCAAATTGCACCTTTTTCCGCATAGGAAGAATGGCAACTGATGCAGTACTGGTATGAATACGGCCATTTTTTTCTGTTGCGGGAATACGCTGAACACGGTGCACTCCTGTTTCGTAACGAAGTAGTTTGTAAACGTCTTTTCCTTTTATTTCGATACTTGCTTCTTTGTAACCACCGACACCATTTTCTGAAGTGTGGAGTGTCTTTGTGTTCCAGCCCATAGACTCTGCATAGAGGTCGTACATATGTGCGAGTTCATACGCAAAAAGTGATGCTTCGTCTCCTCCGGCGCCGGCACGGACTTCAAGGATGACTTCATTTGGAAATTCTTCTTCCTCTTTTTCTGATTTCGCAATATCTTCAAGCTGGCGTTCGATAGCATCTTTTTGGAATTTAATATTGAGGAGTTCTTCTTCGGCAAGCTCACGCATACTTGGATCCTCTGCGACCATATCATTCACCTTTTTTTCTTCAGCCAAAAGACGCTCGTATTCACCAGCGAGATAACTTGTTTTGTGATTCTTTTTTAATTCTTCTAAGTCTAAGTTCATAGGTGTATTATAGCAAAAAACAAAAAACTAGCTCCTTTTATATGGGAGCTAGTTTTTTGTTTGTTTATTTCTTTGCTTTTGTGACAGCGGCAGCACGCTTCTTGAAGCGGTCTACACGACCTGCTGTGTCGAGTACTTTTTCGTTACCGGTGTAGAATGGGTGGCACTGACTGCAGATTTCCACAGCAATTGCTTCCATCGTAGAACCAACAGTAAAAGTCGCTCCGCATGCGCAAGTCACGGCTGAGTTAATATGGTATTTAGGATGTATATCTTTCTTCATAGGGCAAATAATAGCACAAGTTTATTAGCTTTGCAACAAGTCCACATTCTTTTGAATTCCAGCTGCTTTTTTCATTACTTGGGTTCCATAAGCACAGCTAGAACCCCCTGTACCATAGTACTTACAGGCTGCTTTAATTTCAGAGGTAGGGCTATTACTTTTGGCTCCTAAATCTGTTAGAAATAATGCCGATGCCGTTATTGCATCCTTTGCATTCCATGGATCTGGATTTGCCTTTCCGAGGGCTTTTGCAATTTTGTTCTTCATTCCCATCCACGTCGAAGGAATAAATTGCGCTGGTCCCATGGCACCACCCCAGCTACTTGATCCGGCACTAGCAATCGGGCAAGACACCAGCGTCTTGTATGGATCACGTCCTGCACCAGTAGTAATAAGGATAAATGGATTGACATCACGGCTTGGTTTCATTACATTCGGAAATACTTTACCACTACGAGAACTGACACCGGCACCAGTTGTTTGATTGGTGAGGTAGCATGAACCTTGGTCCGTCCCTAAATTACTTTCTTGGGTGATAATCGCAAGAAGAAATGCTGGGCGAATTCCTGTGAGCTTTGCTGCTTGGTTCGCGTACTCAAGTGCTTTTCCAAATGGAATTGCACCAGTATCACGCAAATTAAAGAGCATTGATAAAATTTCTGCACGACGTTTTGCTTTGTCGGCAAGTACTTTCTGATACTCTGTTTCTTTATTTTTACTGATTGAGAGGAGCTGTTGTTTTTCTTTTTCATTTTGTTCAACCTGCTTCTTTGCATTTTCAAGTGCAATTTTTACATCTGTTTCTTTATTCTTTTTTAATTCAAGTTCTTTCTTTTCTACTTCTGTTTGTACTCTAGTACCAGTGATGGCATGCACGGATTCCTTGATTGCCTTTTTGAGTGAAGAAAATGCATCAACATCACCATAAATATTTGAAATACTACCACGACTGAGAATGAGCCCTACCATTGATATTTCGTCAATTTCACGATTTTTACGAATAAGTTGGGCGAGAGACTCTTTTTCCGTTTCAATTTTTTCAGTGAGTGTTTGAATTTTGGTATTTTTCTGTGTAATTTCACCACCAAGCTTTTTGATAGTAAGATTTTTTGATTTGATATCGAGTTTTGATTGATCAATTTTTAATTTTAGAATTGAAATATCTCGAGAAAGCGAAGTCGAATTTCCCTTTTGAGCATTAAGCTCTTTTTGCTTGTTTGCGATTTCCTGTTCAAGATTTGAAAGTTCATTTTCAAGGCGTGTGCGGTCTGCTTGAGCATCACTGAGTTGATCTGCATGTACTTTTTGCACCGCAAAAAATGTACCAGTGTACAACAGTGGTATTAATAAAACAATAAAAAATACTGCAAAACATTTCTTGTACTGCATCCCCTTATTATAACATAAAAACACCGCAATAGATGCGGTGTTTTTATTAAAGCTATATTTTTATTCTGCAGCTTCTTCCTCTTTCTTTCCTTTCTTCTCTACTGCGATTGCAGAGAGATCTACCGGAGCTGTTTCTACTTCTTCTTTTGCTGCAGCAACGAGTGCGATAACTTCGCCGCCATCAGTGAGGAGTTCAACACCAGCTGGCATTGCAAGGTCTTTTGCATGAATTTGATTTTCGAGTGTTGCAAGCGAGCTAATGTCTACGGTAATAGCATGTGGCAAATTCTTTGGAAGTGCCTTTACTTCTACTTCGTGAAGCACTTTTACAAGTGTACCCATACCAGATTTCTCAGCTGGAGCGACACCAGTAAATTCAAGTGCGATGACGACATGTACTGGCTTGTTCATATCTACTGCGAGGAAGTCTGCATGTACTGGATGACTTTTTACTGGGTCAAACTGTACATCGTGGATAAGTACATCCACTTTCTTTCCTTCGATATCAAGCACGATTGTACTTGATTCCCCTGCTTCTTTAAATACTTTTACGAAGTCGATACTAGAGACAGAGATTGGGGTATTCTCTACGCTAGCGCCATAGACTACTGCTGGAATCATGCCGTTACTTCGCACGTCTACCAGTTTGTTTGTCTTACTTCGCTTTGTTGCGGTTAATGTTTTCATAGGTACTACCATATCATAAAATCCCCTTTTGGGCAAATGAAAACCCCTATCGGTTAAGATAAGGGCTTCAGATTTAATAAATAAATAATAAATAAAAAAAACAATCAATTCATGAGTTTAGCCTCATAAAGAAATCGCTCAAGACGAACTCCTTCCTTACGAAGATGATAGGTAGCGTGCAATTTTTCTTCAGTGACTTCAATTTTACAAATTTCATGCAAATAAATGAGGTCAAGTAGTCTAGTAAAACAGTGTTCCGGTGAAATTTCCTCGACGGGTAGTTCTGTAAATTCTTTTCCGTCTTGAAATGAAATACTTCCTTTGGGAATTGGCTTTAATTCAAAATGTGTTGTTTGTTCGTTTCTTTTTGGGATTGTAGAGAGTAAATTTGTCTCCTTTAAACGGAGCATACTGTCCTCTACTTCTGCTTTAGTGATTTTGAATAGTGAATGGATAAGAAATAGTTTTGCAAATCCATCTAATTCAACGTCGTATACTGCGACGCTAAAAATGTTGTCTACTTTAATAAATTGTGTCATGATCTTTTTGGTTTTTCTGTACTCTACTATATAAATGTATTTTTGTAAATGATATCTTTATACACCTTGATTATATTCTGTTTATGTGTTATTGTGATGAAAATATAAAATTACATATCATGAAAAAAACTAACTTTCTACTCGTACTTGTTATTGCAAGCCTTTCTCTTGTTAGTATCGATTGCTTTGCGCAAAAAGATACATTAAAAATTAATCGTTTTGGTGTTGACCAAAAGATGCTGATTGGTAAAAATAAAAAATTTGTATTAGAAAATTTTTCGATTGAATCCCCTACAGATTCAATTCACTTTGAAACTATTTCGGTACATTTTCCGATATACAAAACTACTGACCTTTTAATGGAAAATGTTAACTTATTTATTGCCGAGGGTGATTCTCTGCAAAACTTTTTTAGTGTATGGAGATCAAAATCAATGCCACAAACGTTTGGCTCCAGTGGTTTTGATTATTTTTTACCCGCACATGAGCGAAAAAAATTTTCCGTTTTACTAGAAATGGATGTATTACTACCACATCTGTTGAATGTAACAATTTTACTGAGTGGAGTTGATTCTCGTGGGCAACAAGTCCAGGTGGTGGTGACTTCTCATGATGTGAAATTTCTGTAAGTTTCTAAAAAGAAAATAAAAAAAATCCCAACTCAAAAAAAGAGTTGGGATTTTTTTATTATACTGCGTGTGATTTTTATTGTTCTTCTTGGATGATATGCGAAGCGATATATTCTTTTGTGCCGATTCCGTTTGGTGTCGTGAGGGCGACTTTTTTGCCCGGGTTGAGGAAGTTTGTTGGATCAAAGATTTGTTTTGTTTTGGTAAATAACTCATACACTTGCTCACCATACATTTGTTTTAGAAATGGTGTGCGGATAATGCCGTCATTGTGTTCCCCATTTGTGGAGCCTTTGTATTCAAGTACGAGGTCATATACTTTTGTGGAAAGTTCCATTATTATTTCTGCTGTTTTTGGGTCTTTGAAATCCATAAGCGGAATAATATGAAAGTTTCCATTACCCGCATGCCCGGCAATAGTATAAGTAATCGGATATGCATCAAGAAGTGTATTTAATTTTGGTAGGAATTCCGGAAGCGTCTGTGGTGGGACGATAATATCGTCGATAAATGGTGCAGTATGCTTGTCTTTCACATGTTTGCGAAGAAGAGCAAAGCTTTCTCGGCGAATATCCCAATATTTATCTGCATCATTTTTACTTTTTGTAATACGTACCGGAAAGCCAAATGGTTTTATTTCTTTTACTAATTTTCTTGCTTGTTCTTTTACCACTTTTTCATTTTCTCCGGCAAATTCTACAAGGAGTACTAATTTTGGGAAACCTTTCACCATCATAAATACTTCGGGCCAGAAGCTCCACATAAATTTAAGCATTCCTAAGAGGCCTTTGTTTTTCAAAAAGTCTGGAAAGAATTTTACCGCAAGCTTCATTGTCGCATCGTCATAACTCTCAATACTTTCTGGGTGTGATGGAAGAATCTTTGTCACGAGTTCACCAAGCTTGCTAATATCCTTCATAAACACAACAACAAGTTTGTTTGCAGGTTTTACGTCAACTAAATGAAAAGTAATTTCAGTCACAATACCGAGCGTCCCCTGTGAACCGACAATTAATTTAGGTAGATCAAAGATTTCTGTTTCTTCATTCCACACATTCCATAAATAGTACCCCGCAGAATTTTTACTCACTTGTGGCTTTGCGTCTTTGATCGTCTGTAGGTTTGTGGAAATAAGCTGGTACAGGTCACGGTATAAATCCCCTTCAAAATCTTTTTGTGCAATTTTTGCATAGAGTTCTTTTTTTGTGAGTGCTTGCACGGTGTATTCCCTGCCATCTGAAAGGACCACCTTGAGACTTTTTATATAATCTTCTGTCTTTCCGTAATTGAGGGTCTTTTCACCAGCAGAATTATTTCCTACCATTCCTCCAACGGCATTGATACTTTTACTTGCGGTATAGCATGGCAGGAGTAAATTCTCTTTTAGTGTTGTTGTTTCAAAATCACGATAATAACATCCGGGAAGGACGGTAGCCGTACCAGTAATGGTGACTGGGTGGCTGCCTGGATACAGTGGAATCATTTGAGATGGAGTGACGTGTTCTACTTTCTTAATTTCATTCATATAACGAGTGAAATCCATAATGATTGATTCACCAATTGCACCACCAGACATACATGTCCCCGCGGCACGTGCGGTAATTGAAAGCTCTGGAAAAGCTTTTTTGTTTTCAGCTACCCATTTTACTATTGCGCAGACATCTTTTGCATCCTTTGGAAAAACGACGACTTGCGGGCGGACTTCAAGTAATGAAGCATCATGGCTGTATTTTGTGAGGATTTCCCCTGTATTTTCAACGTCACCTTTTATAATATTTCTTAATTCTGTGTGTAATTGCATATTGTTTCTCTATTGTATCAAATATGATAAAATTAGCATATGGAAAAAGAAATAGACTTTTTGGCGGTTGGGGATATTACTATTGATGCGTTTATAAAATTAAAAGAAAGTGCTGAAGCAAAGTGCGATATCGATGAAAAGAATTGCAAACTTTGCCTTCCTCTTGGTGATAAGGTTCCGTTTGAAGAAGCAGACGTGGTAAATGCAGTGGGAAATAGCCCTAATGCATCTGTCTCCGCGGCACGGCTTGGTCTCTCTTCATACCTCCTTGCAAATGTGGGTAATGATGAAAATGGAAAAAGTTGCATAAAAGCTTTAGAGGAAAATAATGTCCATGCAGAATATGTGGGAGTGCAAGAGGGCCTACCGACAAATTACCACTATGTATTGTGGCTTCCTCCAGAGCGAACAATTCTCGTAAAGCAAGTTCCATTTACGTACCATATTCCAAAAGACATGCCAGTGCCAAAGTGGATGTACCTTTCTTCTATGGGGCAGAGCTCTGAAGCATTCCATGCCGAGATTGCTGACTATTTAAAAACACACCCAGAAACTAAACTCGCATTTCAGCCAGGAACATTTCAAATGAAAATGGGAATTGAAAAACTAAAAGAAATTTATACACACACTACCCTCTTTTTTGTAAACGTTGAAGAAGCACAGCGTATCCTTTCTACAACAGAACGTGATATAAAAAAGTTGTGTGACATGATTCATGCACTTGGACCAAAATATGTAGTGATTACTGATGGTCCAGCTGGTGCATATGGTTCAGATGGTACCCATACATACTTTATGCCGATATATCCGGATCCAAAACCTCCATATGAGCGTACTGGTGCTGGTGATGCCTTTGCTTCTACCTTCACTTCTGCAATGGTTCTCGGTAAAAGCTTTGAAGAAGCATTCACCTGGGCACCGATAAACTCTATGTCTGTAGTACAATATGTAGGTGCGCAAAAAGGGCTTCTCTCAAAGGAGCAATTAGAGACATACTTGCAAAATGCACCAGAAGATTATAAGCTAAAAGAAATATAAAAAGCCATGAACATAGGATTTAAACCAGACAATTCGCCAAAACCTAAGTATGACAAAGATACTCCTCGAGAACCAATTGGTTTTAAATTAAGCGGAACACAGGAGTCTTTACCTATTCCTGAGCTTAAAAATAAGGAAGAAGTTCTTAATAATACCGAAAAACTTCGTAAAGAGTATGATTTTGTTGTTTCTGAATTAGATAAATTATTTGATACAGATAATTTTGATCACATAGATACAGCTACATATCAAAATCTACTTGCACGAAAACTTCAACTAGCGAGTAAGCTAGGTATTAAAGAATAAAAGGTTTTAGAATTTTGAAAAGAGCAACTTGTTAGGTTGCTCTTTTTTGTATTATTTTCTTTTCAGTATTTTTTCTACCGCTGTTTCGATATGGCTAGAGCCCATTTTGTAAAATTCTATGAGTTCTGCTGGAGTGCCGGACTGCCCGAATTCGTCATGAACTCCGATAAATTCAATTGGTGTCGGTGCGTATTGTGCAAGGTATTCAGCAACCATACTCCCCATACCTCCACCGATTTGGTGTTCTTCCACGGTTACTAACGCTTTTGTTTCTTTTGCAATTGCAAGAACTGCATCAGTATCCATCGGCTTTATTGTTGCCATGTTGAGGACTTTTACTTTGATACCTTTTGCTTCAAGATTCTTTGCTGCAGTCAGTGCTTTGTGGAGTAATGCACCAGTCGCGATGATTCCCACATCGGCAAGTCCAACTTCTGGTATGTAGACGAGCTGTGCTTTCCCTATTTCAAAAGGAGTTTCTTCGGTAGTCATGATTGGAGATTTCTCACGAGCAAGACGGATATACGTAGGTTCTTTTGTTTGTGCGGTTGCGAGGGCTGCCTTTTTTGCTTGTACTGCGTCGCACGGTGAGATGACTACCATATTTGGAAGGACGCGAGTGATTGCAATATCTTCGATTGCTTGATGTGTGCCTCCATCAGGGCCGACAGATACACCCGCATGAGAGCCAAGGATTTTTACTGGTACATCGTTGTAGCAGATTGTCGTACGAATCTGTTCCCAATTTCTTCCTGGAGAAAACATTGCGTATGAAGAAAGAAATGCAGTTTTACCCATATGTGCCATACCAGCTGCGACAGATGCGAGGTTTTGCTCTGCAATACCAATCTGGATGAATCTGTCTGGAAATGCATCACGAAATAAATGCATTTGCGTAGATTCTGTAAGGTCGGCACAAAGTGCGACAATATTTTTATCCTTTTCTCCAGCTTCGAGGAGTCCATGTCCAAATCCAGTACGAATTGGAATTTGCTCCACGTCAGCATCAAACATTTTTGTATTTAAATGAAATTGTTGGTTTAGCATATATTATTTTGAGTTTTGGATTAATTCAGCTGTTTTTCGTAATTCGGCAAGTGCCATATCTCGTTCAGCCGGCTTTGGTGGTTTGCCATGCCATTTATAATCTCGCTCCCATGCACTTACTCCCTTACTTGGAATAGTGCGTGCGAGGATGACTGACGGCTTTTCAAAGACTGCTTTTGCTTCGCCAATTGCATCGTTTATCATTTGGAAATTATGCCCATCGACTTCCTGCACATGCCAATTGAAGCTTTCCCACTTCTTTTTTAAATCTTCAAGAGGCATGACATCCTCGGTGTCACCATCGATCTGAATATTATTTCTATCAACAATCGCGATAAGGTTATGTAACTTTTCTTTCCCTGCGAGCATCATTGCTTCCCAGTTTTGTCCTTCATCGAGTTCCCCATCTCCAAGGAGACAATAGATGGTCTTGCCTGTAGTGTTTCCATTATCCATACGGTCGACGATTGCCATACCCACTGCTTGTGAAAGACCAGAACCAAGTGGTCCAGAACTTGTTTCTAATAGTGGGAGAAATTCACGATGCGGATGCCCTTGGAGGCGTGAGCCAAATTTACGAAGGGTCATAAGCTCTTCCATGGGTATGTATCCAGCGTGGGCAAGTGTCGCATAGAGTACCGGGCAGATATGTCCATTTGAAAGCACGACACGATCACGCTCTGCCCAAGTAGGATTCTGCGCGTCGTGCTTGAGTGTATTGAAATAAAGGAGTGTAAAAATATCTGCCATACCGAGAGGCCCTGCAGTGTGCCCACTCCCTGCTTCACAGAGCATTTCAACAATACTTTCACGGATAAGGGTTGCACGGAGTGCGAGTGATTTGATTTTTGTATCAGTTAACATAAAAAAATAATTATTAATAAAATACTATCCTAAATTTTGGAATTCATATGCTTCTTCGGCAATATTTTCTGCTTTTAATAATGCTGAACCAATGACGAGCCGTGACACGCCGGCATCTACTAATCGTGGTGCTGTTTCTCTGTTTACACTTCCATCTACGGTAATTGGTATTTCTGGATATTTTTCTTTAAAGGCGGCAATTTGTTCGAATACTTTTTCATTAAATGGTGCACCTTGAACGCCAATAGGATAAATTCCCATAAATTGCACTCCGTCAATGAATGGTACGAGCTCATCTAATGCCTCTACTGGTGTTTGTACGGTAATTGCAACACCAATTTTTATAAGTTCTCGTGTGTATGGATCAATTGCTTCGAGGAATTCTTTAAACTCTTCGAGGTTACTTTCTGCTTCAAGCTGAAATACAATTGCTTTTGCTCCAAGTCTAGAAAATATATCAAAATGTTTTGAGCCATCTTTTATCATAAGGTGGAATTCAAATTCAACACTTTCCCAAAATGGCATACCATCTTCCTCGTTTATAATACGAAGAAAATTATGATCAGTGATTTTGCCTTCTGTATCTACTCCGCCAGCGTATGGCCATGTCCGGCTTGGTACAAAAACACCGTCACAGAAATCAATCTGTACGGTGGTTACAATACCGACGACACTTTCGATGTGTGTACGCATCTCACTAAATGTTTTATCTAAAATTGCAGGAAGTATTTCTATCATAAAAAATTAAAATTTATTAATACGACGTTCGTGGCGAGGGTCATGTGAAAATGGGAGCGAAAGGAATGATTGTATGGCTGTTTTCATTTCAGCTTCATCAATAAAGCGTGCACCAAGAGAAAGAATATTTGCATTATTGTGTTCACGCAGTGATGCAATCATATCGATAACTTTTCCGCTGGCATCAGTTTGTTTTCCTTGCCCCCCATAATACACTCCAGCACGAGCACCCTTTACTCTGTTTGCACACATTGCTTCACCTTGCCCAGATCCACCAAGGATAATTCCCATACTGGTAGTGCAATCATTTGCCCAATCAGTTGCGACACTTTGCGCACAAGGAGTAATAAAATCTGGGTAATCATCTTGCGCATCAAAATGAAATGGTCCACTATCAATGACTTCATAGCCCAAACTTTCTACATATATTTTTACAGTATTTTTTAATTCGTATCCTGCATGGTCTGAAGCAATGTAGACTTTATTTTTCATATGCCCATTATACTATCCCTCTATTCTTTATACAAATTTAGTCTCTATGGGTGTCTTTTTTGTACATTAAAGATGTTGTACCGGGAAGATAGAGCATTGGATCAAGGTATGCATTTGTAGGGGCGATTGGCATCGTGAAGGTTTTTCCATTACAGCTTTTACTTGGTAATGTTTGTACGCTCGCACCTTGGCTCGCATAGACCGTCACATGGAGATGTGGTCCTGTTGAGTGGCCTGTATTTCCAGAAAGACCTACGACATCGCCTGCTTTTACTTTGTCGCCGGTGCGTACAGATATGTCAGAGAGGTGCCCGTAGGTGCTGGAGAGTCCATTGTTGTATTTGATAAATATCCATTTGCCGAATGATGCACCTTTACAGAAATCATCGGTATTACCTACTCCTTCGACAGTTCCAGCAGCCATGGCCATTACTTTGGTACCAATAGTTGCACGGAAATCGACACCGCTATGACTTCCTGATCGGTATAAACGCTTTGATGCACTTGTAACTCCAAATAATTGTGTGATAAACACATTCTCAAGTGGCCATGAGAGGACACCACTACCCGCACTGGGAAGTAGCTTATTATTAAGAATAAATTTTAATTGTGCTTCGTAATCACGGAGCTCTTTTTCAAAAGCGGCACGCTTTTTCTCCTGTTCAGCAAGTAATTTTTTGTAATTAGATTCTTTGTTTTTTGTTTCTTTTAAAAGTCTATCCTTTTCATTTTTTGCGAGCTCGACAGCCTTTTGTTCATTGGTTAAATTTTGTTTTAGTTTTGTGAGTGAAGCTTGTTCTTTTTCTTTTGTCGTTTTTTTAGTACCTAATTCTTCTTTTATGGTGAGTATTGTGTGTTTTAATTCTCGAACTTTTTTGTTTATAGATTCTTTATTGTTAAATTCGTCACTTAACTCACTAAAATGTGTAGATGATGCCAGTATTTCGATGAATGATGCATTATCTTGTTCCGCCATTTCTTTTATGGAATTTTTTAGTGCGTCTTCGGTAAGCGTAATCTGATTTTGGCGTGTACTGATTTCATCGTTTAAGTCAGAGATTACATTGCCGGTGAGACTTATTTTCTTTTTAGTGGCACTCACTTGTGCAGCGAGTTTGCTTTTTGTGAGTGTCAATTCTTTAATCAGACTGGTGAGCGTACTTGATTGTGAGCTTGTTTTGGTGATTTCGGCTTGGTACGCTTTGATCTGGGCTTCAATCTTTTGGATTTCACTTCGAGTGTCTTCAATTTGTTTGCTCACTGTCTCTGATGATTCAACGGCAAAAA
>CAZTHH010000010.1:0-12672 GCA_964613545.1 uncultured Candidatus Saccharibacteria bacterium | reverse complement strand
CGGTTAACACTGAGGTTTGTGGAACCTTCGATCTGGGTTCGATTCCCAGTAGCCTCCCATTAAAAAACGTCCTATGCGTACTCGCGTTCCCAGTAACCTTCCCCAAAATAAAAGCACCCTTTCGGGTGCTTTTATTAATTTTTATGAGCCTTGTCTCCATGAAGCTTTACACGCTTTGCGATTGTGCGCTTTAGTGTCTTTTGGTTACGAGGCTTTTTGTTTTTAATACCTTGGTTTGCTCTTTTTGCCATAATGGGTAGTATAGCGTATTTTGGTAAAAAATCATAGTTTTATTGGATTCCTTCTTTTAGGTCTTTTGCGAGTTGCTTTTTAGATTTCCAAAAGAAGTAGCCGATGACAAGGATGGTGAGTATTGGAGATACGTATTCTGGTATATGTGCTCCAAATGCATGTGCCGTCATCACGATACCGAGGACGAGGATGGAATACATGGCACCATTTTTAAGGAATTTATATTTTTTAATTCTGTCTATATTTCCAATGGTGAGTTTCCGAAGGACGAATGCACCAAGTCCGTTTCCAAGCAAAATAAGGGGGATAGAGAGTGTAAAAGCGAATGCACCGAGGACTCCATCAATTGAGAAGGTTGTGTCAATAATTTCAAGGTAAAGAATCTTTGATACATCACTCATTTTGCTTTTTCCAGAGACTAACTCTTTTTCCACTTTTTCAGCATTCTCTTTAAAACCGTGTGTAATGAAAAACGCAGTGGACCCAATGATGGCTCCGAAGGCTACCATTACATTCATCTTTAGTGCGTACCATACTATTGTAGCTAGGATTATTGATACCACCGCAAAAAACCATACACCATGCTTGGCAAAGAATTTTTCATGACGAAGTCCAATATTCTTCGGCTCAAGGAATAGCCAATGGAAGAATAGAAAGATGAGGAAAATACCACCACCCATAAGGAGGATCGGGGCTGACTTTTCAATTGCAGCATGTATTGCTGGATCATTTGAAAAAGTTGCAGTGAATGCACCAATAGCACCAAGCTCGGGAACTGTTGCCCACACGATTACCCATGGCAGGAGTCCTCGCACTACGAATACCGCAAAAAAGAATCCCCAAAGTAAAAACCAGCGCCGTGCCTTCTGGCTCATTGTGCTGAGTACTTCGGCGTTAATAACAGCATTATCAATACTTGAAATGATTTCAAATAATGACAAGCCGAGAACTGTCAAAAGCATGCTACTTATATTCATAGCGCTATTATATAGGAATTTATTCTTTTGTGCGAGCGGTGTGTTATAGTAGTGAAATATGTTTAAAAATAAAATCCTTGTTACTATTTTTTGTACCGTATTTATCGATTTGATTGGTATTGGAATTCTGATTCCGGTAATTCCACAATTATTTGCGAATCCACTTTCGCCAGAATTTTTGTTGCCTGCGGGCACCAGCCTTAATACCGGGTTTATGATGCTCGGGCTTCTTGTTGCGCTCTATCCGATAGGACAGTTCCTCGCAACTCCTATTTTAGGGCAGCTTTCTGATAGATACGGCAGAAAGAAAGTGCTCGCCCTATCACTTTTTGGTACGGCGATTTCTTATGTGCTTTTTGCAATCGGTATTATTACAAAAAATATTCCACTTCTCTTTTTCTCACGATTCTTTGATGGGCTTACTGGCGGAAATATTTCTGTCGCGCAAGCTATGATTTCTGATGTGAGTAAGCCAGAAAATAGAATGAAGAATTTCGGTATGCTCGGTGCGGCATTTGGGCTCGGATTTATTTTTGGTCCGTATATTGGAGGGAAGCTTTCTGATCCATCTGTTGTATCTTGGTTCTCTGCATCAGTGCCATTTTTCTTTGCAGCGATTCTTGCGTTCCTCAATATGCTTTCGGTGTGGTTCCTGCTCAAGGAAACAAATACAAATTTAAAGACAGAAAAAATTACCTGGAATAAATCAATTAGTAATATAAAACGCGCAACGAAAATTCCAGGATTGAATGCAATTTTCCTCACAAACTTCTTGTTCTTTGGTGGATTCACATTTTTTACGACATTCTTTTCTGTGTACCTCATAAACAAATTTGGCTTTACTCAAGGGAACATTGGTGACTTCTTTGCGTATATTGGTATCTGGTCTGCGTTTACGCAAGCCGTGGTCACTCGTCAGATTTCAAAACGATATCAAAATAAACAAGATACTATTATAAAGTACACATTAATAGGGGCCGCAGTATTTATTCTTGCATATTTCCTACCACGAGTTTCATGGCAGTTATTATTTATTCCACCATTCTTTTCACTTTGTACGGGGCTTATTATGGCAAACTTAAACGCATTGCTTTCAAAGATGGCGCCAGCAAATTCACAAGGGGAGATGATGGGAATTAGCGCATCTGTCCAAGCACTCGCGCAATCAATCCCGGCACTTCTCTCTGGGTTTATCGCAGCATCACTTGCTCCGACAACCCCACTCTTTGTCGCCGCCTTCTTTGTCTTCCTTTCAGCTTTTGCTTTTCATAAGTTGTATAAAAAAGCCTAGCGTGTATACTTTTGGTATATGCCTTCTGAAACCAGAAACTGCCAAAACTGCAAATTAGATTTTACCATCTTCCCCGATGATTTTTCCTTCTACGAGAAAATAAAAGTCCCTCCACCGACTTTCTGTCCGGAGTGTCGAATGGCAAGAAGAATGGTATGGAGAAATAATCGCTCTTTATATAGGCGTTCGTGTGGATTATGTAATAAAACTCTCATTTCAATGTATAAGGACGATGGTGTTCCTGTGTTTTGTATTGAATGTTTTAATGGTGATAACTGGGATCAGTTTCAGTATGCACAAAATGTTGATTGGTCTAGAGATTTTTATTCTCAATTATTTGATGTATTCAAAAAACAACCTCGTATCTATCAATATCGATTGGGAAATGTCGTAAATAGTGATTATGGTAATTCAGTAGTGAACTGCAAAAATGCTTACCTATCATTTTCTGTGATTGATTGTGAAGATATTATGTATTCTGAAGGAATTGATCGGTCTAAGAATACCCTTGATTCATTGGCCAGCTATGATTTGGATATGTGTTCGTATAATGTTCTTTCTGATAAGAATTATAATTCACATCATATGCTTGCTTCTCATTCATGCATTGATTCATTTTTTCTCTATGACTGCGTTAATTGCCAAAATTGTTGCCTTTCCTCAAATCTTCGCAATCAACAATATGTATTTAATAATCAAAAACTTTCAAAAGAAAAATACGAAGAAGCAATTAGTAATTTGCAATTATCATCTTACTCTGGCTTAGAGAATGCAAAGCGCATGTTTGATGAAGTGTATCGGAATGCAATCCATAAATATGCAGATATTATCGCAAGTCAAAATGCTACTGGAGATTTTATCTTGAATTCAAAAGATGTTTTTCAGTCATTTGATGTAACAAATAACTCAGAAAATATTCGTAATTCATTTAGAATGATTAAATCTAAAGATGCAGTAGATTGTCAGTACGTACTTACCGGAGAGCTTGTTTATGAATGTTCCTCAGCTAGCCAGAATGCGTTTAATCAAATTGGATCATTTTTATGTTTTTCATCGAAAAACATTGAGTATTCAATGTTTTGTAAAAATTGTTCAGATTGTTTTGGTTGTGTTGGAATTAAAAATGCACAATATTGCATTTTAAACACACAATATACCAAAGAGGAATATTTGGAAATGGTACCTCGTTTACGAGAGCATATGATGAATACCCCATATATTGATTCAAAGGGCCGTCATTATTTTTATGGAGATTTTTACCCATACAATTTTTCTCCATTCAGTTATAACGAAACGGTAGCACTCGACTATTTTAAAATTTCTAAAGAAGAAGCAAAAGAGAAGGGGTATAATTGGAAAGAGAAAGAATTAAAAGATTATAATATTACTGTTCAAACTGAAAATATTCCTGATGATATCTCAGATACAAATGATTCAATATTAGATCAGATCATCGCCTGTAAAAATCTTGGCGAAACAACAACGCAATGTACTACAGCATTTAAGATTACAGGAGAAGAATTACAATTTTATCGTCAAAAGAAATTACCACTTCCACGGTATTGTCCAAACTGTCGTCACTATCAGAGATTGAAGTATCGTAACCCGATGCGACTCTATAAAAGGGAATGTTCCAATGGTTGTGGAAATATATTTGAAACGACCTATGCCCCAGACAGGCCAGAAAAAGTGTACTGTGAAAAATGTTATCAGAAAGAAGTGTTATAATTATTTTATGAATTCGGAAACAAAACAATGTGTTGCTTGCCAGAAAGACTTTACTATTGAAGCGGAGGATTTTGGTTTTTATGAAAAAATTGGTGTACCCGCACCAACACATTGTGTGGACTGCCGTCAGCAACGAAGATATGCATGGAGAAATGAAAAGACCCTATATAGACGTGCTTGTGATATGACTGGCAAGAGTATTGTTTCTATTTATAGTCCGGAGTCACCTTATAAGGTGTATGGAATAAAAGAATGGTGGAGTGATGCATGGGATGCTACTGAGTTTGGGCAAGAGGTGGATTTTTCTCGCCCTTTCTTTGACCAGTTTAAGGAATTACAAGAAAAAGTTCCACGTATTGCATTGCTCAATAAAAATTGCACAAACTCTGATTTTTGTAATCATTCAAATGATTCAAAAGATGCATATCTTTGTGTTACTGCTTTTAACTGTGAAAATATTTTTTATTCTACAAATGTTATCCCACTTAAGAATTCATCTGATTGTTATAAGACATATGGAAAATCAAATGAAAATTTATATGAATGTATAGATATTCACGATGGATTTAATTGCCAGTTTTGCTACAAGGTTGAAAATTCTTTTGATTGTTATTATTCTATCGACTTACGTAATTGCTCAAATTGTTTCTTGTCCTATAATCTGCGTGGGCAATCATATTGTTTTATGAATAAAAAATATTCTCGTGAAGAATATTTTCAAAAAATTGCCGAGTTTAATTTAGGTTCATATGAAATACGTGCAACACTCTACGAAGCATGGATTAGTATGTATTTTGAAAACGCATTACACCGAGGCATGCTTATTGAAAATTCTATTGGGTGTAGTGGAAATATGATTGCAAATAGTAAAAATGCAATCAATTGTTTTGACGCTGAAAACATGGAAGACACAAAGAATATTTATTTCACGGTAAATGGGTTAAAAGATTCAATGGATTTATACCATGTTGGTGTGACTGCTGAACGTCTGTACGAATGTCATGCTATTGTTCGTTCTTCACATGTTATCGGTTCACATCTATCTTATGATAATACTAATATTTCTTATTGTGATTCTTGTCATAATTCAAATGAACTATTTGGGTGTGTTGGTGTAAAAAAGGGGAGCTTTATGATTTTTAATAAACAATATACCAAAGAGGAATATTTTATTTTAAAGGAAAAATTAATTGCATATATGAAACAGACTGGTGAGTATGGAACATTTTTCCCTCCAAGACTTTCTCCATTTGGATACAATGAAACCGTTGCTCAGATATACATGCCACGTACTAAAGAAGAAGTTCTTGCGCAGGGATTTAAATGGACAGAAAATCTTCCTGGTACATATGGAAAAGGTACTATTGATATGGAAAAATTACCAGATGATATAAAAGATCTAGAGGATTCTATTGTGAATGAGGTGCTTACTTGTATTAGAACAGGCAGAAATTATAATATTATTCCTGAAGAACTTGCTTTCTATCGTCAGCACAATATTCCTCTTCCTCGATTACATCCCGATGAGCGCCACAAGGATCGTATTAGCTTGCGTCCTCATCGAAAATTATATGAAGGTGTTTGTGCAGTGTCTGGGGTTGCTATGTTAGTGGGCTATCCTCCTGAGCGAAGACCAAAAATGCTCGTAAACGAAGAAGTGTATAAAAAAGAAGTCCTCTAAGGGGCTTCTTTTTGTGCAAGGGGGAGGGAGTTATGCACACTTTTTTGAGTGAAAAGAGTGAATTTTTTCTTTGAAAAATTTTTTAGAAATTTTTTAGCAAAATGACTATGTAGAGTTCACTTTTAGGGCGCATGTATTGACGTTTAGGCGAGGGTTTTTCCTTGTGGTATTTTCGGATGAGCTTGCCTTGCTCACGCGATATAATAAAGAGTATAATGTATTCCCAAAGTTTTTATTGAGGGGTAATTTTATCAAAATAATTTATAAACGTCGCTATGAGTATATCAATCACAAAGAGAGATGGCAGCCGCGAGCCATTCAACGCGGATCGCATCAATCGTTCTATCGAACGTGCATGTTATGGGCTTACTAATCCGATAGAGAAGGTCACACAAATCGCTTCGGAAACAGAACTCACTCTCTATGATGGTATTACGACTGATGAAATGGACCAAGCGACGGTCAATGCGGCACTTCAGAACGTACAGTTTGACCTTGAATTTGATAAAATTGCGACTCGCCTCCTCCTCAAGATCATTTACAAGAAAGTACTCGGTGATTTCCACGAAGACGAAGAACTAAAGACCCTCCATCGTGATTCTTTTGCAAAGTATATTGAAAATGCGATTGCAATCGGACAGCTTGACCCACGCTTGGGTGAGCTCTTTGATATCCCAGAGCTTGCAAAAGCACTTCGTCTTGATCGTGACGACCTCTACAAATACTCCGGAGTGTCTACCATGCAGAACCGTTACCTATTAAAAGGTGCTGACGGAGAAGCGATCGAAACCCCACAGTATTTCTGGATGCGTGTTGCGATGGGCATGTCTATCACCGAAAAGGAGCCAACGGTTTATGCAAAAAAGTTTTATGACAAAATGTCTAAGCTTGAATATCTTTCTGCTGGGTCAACAAATATCGGTGCGGGGACAACACGCCCATCACTTTCAAACTGTTTCCTTATGCAGATAGAAGATGACATGGCGCACATCGGAAAGACAGTGAGTGATGTACTAATGCTTTCCAAAGCAACTGGTGGTATCGGTCTTGCAGTGACGAAGCTTCGTGCAAACGGATCAGTATTAAAATCAAACAACACTGTTTCTTCTGGACCAGTACCATTCCTCCATATCATTGACTCTGCCGTTCGTGCAGTACAGCGTGGGGGAAAGAAAAAGGGAGCACTTTGTTTCTATATGGAAAACTGGCATATTGATTTCCAGGATTTCCTCGACCTCAAGCAAAATGCCGGAGATGATTACCGTCGTACTCGTACTGCAAATACTGCCGTATATATTTCTGATGAGTTTATGAAGCGTGTGACTGATGGCGATGATTGGTATCTCTTTGATCCAAAAGAAACTGAAGATTTGATCGAGCTCTACGGTACTGCTTTTTCAAAGCGCTACAATGAATACTGTCAAATGGCTGAAGAGGGGAAAATGAAGATGTGGAAAAAGCTTCCTGCACAAGAGCAGTACAAGCACATCCTCGTATCACTCGAGACTACTTCACACCCATGGCTGACTTGGAAAGATACTATTAATGTACGTGCACTCAATAACAATACAGGGACAATCCATGCATCAAATCTCTGCACTGAGGTAACTCTTCCGCAGAATAAAGAGAACGTCGCTGTCTGTAACCTCGTTTCTATTAATCTTCCTCGCCACCTTGTCGGAGTACAGATTGATTGGATGCGCCTCGAAGAATCTGTCCGCCTTGCAATTCGTCAGCTCGATAACCTTATTGATGTAAACAAGCTCCCGATTGCTGAAGCAATAAAAGCAGATAGTGAAAATCGTGCAGTCGGTCTCGGACTCATGGGATTCTCTGATACGATTGAACAGCTCGGCTTCTCTTATGAAGATAAAGAAGCATTTAATTTTGCTGACAAAGTTTTTGAATTTATTTCATACATGGCAATCGATGAAAGTGCAAAGCTTGCCGAAGAACGTGGTAGTTACAAAAATTTCAAAGGCTCAGGATGGAGTAAAGGAATGGTGCCAATTGATACGTTTAAAGATTTACTTCTTGAACGTGGTGGCCACCTTACCGTGAAGCTTGATAGTGCAGACCTCGTGCCAAATCTTGATTGGGATATCCTTCGTGAAAAGGTAAAGAAGGGGGTGCGTAATGCGACAGTCCTCGCGATTGCACCAAATGCAAACATTGGCCTCGTTGCTGGTACTTCACCAGGAATCGATCCACGCTTCGCGCAAATGTTTTCTCGTAATAAAATTTCTGGAAAATATTTAGAAGTGAATGCAAACCTCGTACGCGACCTCATTCAGCTTGGTATTTGGGATAAACACAAAGAAGCAATTCTTACTGCACACGGAGATCTTTCTGAAATTCCCGAAGTTCCAGAGCATATCAAGCGTATCTACAAAACTTCTTTTATGACTTCACCATATGCATTCGTCGAAGTTGCCGCACGTGCTCAGAAATGGGTAGACCAAGGAATTTCTCGAAACATGTATCTTGATGTTCGCGATGTTGATGAAGTGATGAAGATTTATACTGCAGCATGGGAGAAAGGGCTCAAGACCACATATTACCTACACATGAAGCCAAAGCACAGTGCAGAGCAGTCTACTACTCGCGTGAATAAATCTGAGAGTATGGGCAAGAAAGGATTTGCAGGAATCTTTAAGGCAAAAGAAGAAACACCAGTAGAAGCCCCTGTTATTACTCAGACAACGACGATTGATATTATTGAAGAAACTGTTGTAAAAGTCGAAACACCATATCAGCCAAAGGCGCCCTCGAACACACCACAGTTTGTAGTCCATTTACCAGAAGACCCAATGGACGCACTCCTTTGTGAAGGTTGCCAATAGTCGCATTTACTCAATTAATAGAAAGAGCGCCGCGTTTCAAAGGACGTTACGCGGCATGATTTCGCAAAATCACATATGTTAATCGGAAAAGCATCACCAGAAGACACAAGTTTGCACCCAATGCATTACAAATGGGCGTATGAGCTTTATAATCAAGCCGTACGAAATACATGGTTTCCTCATGAAATTCCACTTGGAGAAGATTTAAAAGACTGGAAGGATATGACAGAAGATGAACGTCATGCAGTGAAATTCCTCATGTCATTCTTTAACCCAGGTGAACTCATTGTGAATCGTTCACTTGCGCTTGGAGTGTACCCATATATTAAATCACCAGAATGTCACCTGTACCTCGCAAAGCAAATGTGGGAGGAAGCAAACCACTGCGTCGCATTTGAATACGTACTCGAAACATTTCCAATGGATCGCGACACTATTTACCAAGTCCACACTGAAACAGAATCAATGGTAAAGAAGGAAGGGTTTATCACAAAATATCTAAAGCGTATGACTGAAGTGACGCTTGATATCAATACTGAAGAAGGGAAGAAGGATTTCATTCGAAATCTTGTTGCCACAAATATCGTGATGGAGGGAATTTGGTTCTACTCAGGGTTCATGGTGGTGCTCTCATTCCGTCAGCGTAATAAGCTTCGTAATTTCGGATCAATGATTAACTGGGTAATCCGTGATGAATCACTTCACCTTAAATTTGGCATGAGTCTCATTATGAATATTTTGGAAGAAAATCCAGAACTTCTTACTGAAGACTTTGCAAATGAAATTCGCCAAATCGTTATTGATGGGGTAGAGCTTGAAGTAGCATACAATCGGGATCTTTTCCCAAATGGTATCCTCGGACTCAATGCGGATTATGTGAACCAGTATGTGAAATATGTAGCAGACCGTCGCCTTGAAGAGCTCGGCATGCCTGCACATTACAAAGTGACCAATCCTGCAAAATGGATGGCAGGTGCGACCGATGTATTTGAACTCGTGAACTTCTTTGAAGCCCAGAACACAAACTACGAAGTAGACGCTCATGGTCACTCAGAAAAAAAGAAAGAAGAATAGAAATCAAAAATAAAACACCTCGTATGAGGTGTTTTATTTTGTGTGTTTTATTCCATTTTCATGTCGTGACCGTGTTCTGTTTCTTCTTGTTTAGTGTTTGTTGTTACACTACTAAAAATTTCTTTATTTTCAGGTCCTGTAACTTCGAGCACAGCCCAAGCGCCTTTGTTCATACGAGCGAGTGCGTGATCTACGAGTAAATATTTTCCAGGAACATCAACAGTAAATTCTACGATAGTTGCTCCACCAGGAAGCACTGCGGTAGTTTGTACATTTTTAAATACAGATGAACCACTACCGATAGCTCCTTCAGGATATACTTTATCAAATATTTCACCGATAACATGGAATGATGATATTAGATTTACTCCACCATTACCCACATACATACGAATTTTATCACCGACTTTTGCATGCATTCGCGGAGTACTTTCAATCTTGCCATTAAATACTACATAGTTTGGATTACCAGCGAGAAGAGCATCTCCATCAAATGGAACAAGGCCTTTTTTACCTGTTTGTCCTTCTGCATAGAATTCTCCTTGAGTTACATAAAATTCTTTGTCCACTTTTGTTAGTGCTACGCTAGAATCTTTTGGATCCACCATTATGAGGCCATATTGTCCGTGAGAATTATGAGTAGATACATTTGGCATCGCGCAGTGATAAATATAAAGTCCTGGGTTTAGTGCCTTCCATCTGAAAGTTTTTGTCTCACCTGGGGCTACATGAGTGACACTCGCTCCACCACCTGGGCCTGTAACTGCGTGAAGGTCTATACTGTGGTCATGAAGGCTAGTAGGATCGTTCGTAAGTGTTATTTCCACATTGTCTCCCTCTTTTATACGAAGCATTGGGCCGGGAACTTGCTTGTTGTAAGTCCAGTAGTTCATATAAATTCCAGGAGCCATTTCTGAAATTACTTCTTGTGCGCGTAAACTGATACGCACTATTCCATCTTTATCAGGCATCTGTGGAACACTGGGTACAATATTTGGATCTGCCGAAATATCCGCGACTTTTGCAAAATCTTTCTCATGCATGAAAAAATCTAATATCTTGGAAAAGGGGATAGCCGGAGGTAGTCCTCCAGGGGCGTGAGAATGCATAAAGGCAGGCATAGCAAAATCTGGGGCATATGTTCTGTTTGCAAGGAGCCCTGTCATTAGAGTAATTACAAGTAAAATAATAGGTATATAGATACCTCGTCTTTTAATGACCGCATGTATAGCAGGTCGCTTAGCTAAATGCACTAGTAATATAACAACAGCAGTAACCCCCACAAACCCAGATATCATCTCAAAAATTAAATATGTAAACATAGTATTATTTTACCAAATTAAAATTAATAAAGTTATCCACTGTTTTCTTTTTTATAAATAGGGGAGTATACTGAGTTAGTAGTTGCGAAACTATGCAACTACTATATTATACACCACGCTTGTCTTGTCACCAAGCGTTTTTATAACCACTTTTATGGAAAATTACAAAAAGAACTGGTTTAAATACATTACCTTATTTGTGGCTTGTTTTCTTATAAGACTCATACCTTTTCGGTCTCCTAATATAGAGCCAATTCTTACTACGCAGATGCCATTTGCAAAAAGGCATGGTAAGCTTGCCGGATTTTCCTTTGGGTTTTTAAGCATTATTTTATATGACTTATCTGTGGGGCAGGTGGGTGTTTGGACTTTTGTAACAAGTATAACTTATGGATTAATTGGAATTTGGGCAGGATTTTATTTTAGAAATAGGAACGGTAGTAAAAGTGATTATGTAAAATTTGCAGTGATAAGTACTCTTTTATTTGATATTGTTACAGGTTTATCTATCGGGCCAATCTTTTATGGGCAATCGTTTGTGGAAGCAGTAGTAGGACAGATTCCATTTACGGCGCTTCATCTCTTAGGTAATATTAGTTTTGCTTATTTACTTTCTCCGGTTATATATAATTTTGTGACCAGTAACAAAAAGTCAGAGATCCCATTTTTATTTAAAATTCTTAACTATAAACATATATGAAAAATATTAAAAAAAATAAAAAGTATTCTATTCTGCCTGACATACGAAAGCGTGATGGTACGCTAGTTCCTCTTGATAACGGTCGTATTACTCGTGCAATCTTTCGGGCCATGCAGTCTGTAAAAGAAGGGGATGAAGTCTATGCAGAGAATGTTATGTATAAAGTTTTAGATGTGCTTGTACAGATTCGAAAAGAGAGTAAGAAAAAAACTTTTATTCCAAGCGTGGAAATGATACAAGACATAGTAGAAAATGAGCTAATAGCAAGCAACTTTTTAGCTACAGCAAAATCTTATATTTTGTATCGCAATGAGCGTTCAGTTCTGCGTGAGAAAGTTGGTTTTGTTCCGGAAAAAGTAAAAGAACTTGTAAAAGAAGGGAAAAAGTATTTTAGGAATCCACTTGCTGAATTTGTTTATTATCGTACTTATGCGAAGTGGATTACAGAAGAAGATCGCCGAGAAACATGGATAGAGACAGTCGATAGATATATGGACTTTATGAAAGAGAATTTGAATGGCAAACTTACCAATGTAGAGTATATGGAAATTCGTGAAGCAATCCTTTGTCACGAAGCAATGTCTTCTATGCGTTTATTGCAATTTGCTGGTCGTGCTGCTCGGCGTACAAATGTATGTGCCTACAACTGTTCTTTTATTGCGCCAAAGAATTTTCAAGATTTTGCCGAGATTATGTATATATCTATGTGTGGTACCGGTGTGGGCTGGTCTGTGGAAAGTGAGAATATACAATCACTTCCTCAAATTAAAAAGCAAACAGGCAAAATCTTGCCTACGTACGTAA
>CAZTHH010000009.1:0-14319 GCA_964613545.1 uncultured Candidatus Saccharibacteria bacterium | reverse complement strand
GCTTATTGTAATAAGCGGCTTTTTTGTCTTTTGATAAACACTAAATCAACTTTTCCATTTCTATTTTTTCAAGAAAATCTAATTTCATTTGAAAACGATTAGAATTATCCTGTTCTACAAATACAGTGTCTTCATCTACCCAACCTATCCAACGAGTAGGCTCTCCAATACCAACAACAACTGGACTTTGTCCTGGTAATTGGGCAAAAGCATAATCAGTATTCAAAAAGTTTTGTACCTCCTTTAATGCATCTTTAGGAAAGATGTAACTGAAGTAATACTCTCCTTTATCATCTGAAATATATTTTTTCATTTCCGTAATGTTGCAGGTACGGGCCTGTTCGATGTGCTTTTGAATCCAAGTTTCAAAATCAGCTTCGGAGCAAGTAAGTTTACTCAAAAAGCCTAGGGCGTGGTATGTTTGCATGATTTTATAATTTTAATCACATTAACATTTCTATGTAAATTGTCAAAGTTTTATCTTTTCTCCCATTCCTTCTCTTGTCTGCAGAGGAAATGCTTCGCATCTTCGGGGTGAGCCATGATGGCTTTCACCGCGCGCTCGAGGCGGACGCCTTGCGAGCCTTTGAGCAGGATTACATCCCCTTTCTCTATCACCCCTTCGAGGAATTTGCCGGCGGTGATAGAGCTATCAAATTTATATAATTCTTTTAATGGAAATCCTGCTTCAAGTGCTGCTTCTTTTATAAAATCCGCGCGTGGTCCTACGAGCACGAGCATGTCTGCCACACTCGCAACCTGCACACCTGTTTTGCGATGGGCTTCTTCGGTCATCTTGCCGAGCTCGAGCATGTCACCCAAGACTGCGATTTTTCTTTTTGCAGAAATAGATTGAAGGAGCGTAATTGCAGCTTCCATAGCAACCGGTGATGCGTTGTACGTATCATCAATGATAATACTATTATTCATCCCTTCGATGATTGCGAGGCGGCTCCGAGGAGTCTCGTAATCAGTAAGTGCAGCAGTAGCTTTGAGCATATCACAGCCAAGCTCTCCTGCGACCGCAATAGCAGCAAGCCCAGAATAAATATGACTCTCCCCCACAATATGTGCCATATTTACTGGAAAAGTATTTCCACTGTATTCCAATTTAAAGTTCATACCATATGGTACTGAAATGCCATTACTATTATGTGTCGCGATTTGTGGATACGATGCACGATACGTCGCATGCTCACTAAATCCATACGAAACGGTTTTACGTTTTACTTTATGATGCACAGAAAGGACGGCCTTGTCATCATGATTGAGCACAAGGATACCATTTTCTTTAAGCCCTTCAGCGAGTGCAATTTTTTCTTCGATGATATGATCGGTGCCTTTAAAGAATTCCACATGCACCGGCACATCAGGGAATCTGGTGAGCACGACGACGTCTGGGCGGAGCCATGGGGCAACACTTTTTATGTCACCAGGCTTTCCTGCACCAACTTCAAGCACAAGGTATTCTGGGTACTCACGCTTCAAACAAATGAGGATGAGCCCACGCACAATATTCTCCAGCCATACGACTGGATTACTCCAGCCATTTTTGCATCCGAGGATAGTCAGTGGTAACCCGATTTCACTATTAAAACTTTTATCACTCTTACGCACTTTATAAAAATGTGAGAGCACGGTATACACGGCATCTTTGGTCGAAGTCTTGCCCACGCTTCCAGTAATAGCCACAATCTTTGGCTTATAACGAAGGAGCACGAGCTTCGCCTCCCAAGTAATAATTTGTACAATAATATTTTTAAATGTCTTTTTCATATATTCTTGAATCAGGTGTCCAACACCTGATTCTATCGGTCTGGTGGTAAATTGTAATAATTTATGAGGAATTTTGCCGTTTCTACGAATGGCGGAATGAGTGTCTGTGCAGCATACTTGATTTCCTTTGGGTTCTTTAAGAATAAAAACACAATAAATCGAGGCTCATATGCGGGGAAATATCCAAAGAACGAATGCATATGACGGTCTTCATAATACCCCTTTCCGTCCTCACGCGCCACTTGCGCCGTACCTGTCTTTGTGGCGATGCTATAGTGGTCAAATTTGTACTTCCCTTCACCATATGCCTTATCAAAGACATTCACGAGCATTCGGGTAAGAGTCACACTTGATTCAGGTTTTGTAATTGCATTTTTCGCAACTGGCCACTCAAGCATCTTTGATGTCCCATCTTCATATCGTATCTGCTTCACAAAGTGTGGTGTTACCAGATTCCCTCCATTCCCCAAGCTGGCAAATGCACGGATTGCTTGGAGCGGAGTGATAGCGAACCCTTGTCCGAATGACATGTTTGCAAAATCAACATCGTTATTTCCATCAAGACTTTTTGTAAGTCCAGAAGTTTCATTTGGGAGATCCACGCCAGTCTTTTCACTAATACCATACCCTTTCATATATGAACGGAATGAATCTTTGCCCATCTTCTGCTCTATAAATACCATTCCAGTGTTTAGTGATTGATCAAGGACTGTCTGCATTGTTGCAGTACCACGGCCTTTAAGGTCGAAGTTGTTTATCGTCCTGTTTTTCACCACCACCTTTCCTGCATCAAAGTATGTCGTTTGCGGAGTTACTACACCAGCATCGATAGCACCAGCCATCACGAGTGGCTTGATCACTGAGCCGAATTCAAATGCATTTTCCACAAATGGATTTCCATATATTTTTGTATTCGTCACTTTTCCAAATTCATTGAGGTCAAAGTTTGGTGTGGCTGCCATGGCATAAATCTCACCAGTCATTGGGTCCATAATAATTCCTCCCATCTGATCTGCATGCCACATGTCAGAAGTCTTTTGTAATGTTTCTTCAAGCATATGCTCTATCTCTGGATTAATCGTCGTGACGATGTCGCCCTCACGATCATTTGAAAAATTCTTTCCAATATTTGAAAACACTTCCGCAAAGAAATTCACATACCCTTCATCTTTCCCCTTTGCTAAAATACTATTATAAAATTTTTCGAGTCCGTATTGCCCCACACGGTCATCACCCTTGTATGCGACGAAGCCAAGCGTATGTGAAGAAAGTGACCCGCCTGGATAAAAGCGCCACTTCTCTTTATAGATAGAAACACCAGGCAGTTTCAATACTGCGATAGCGTCAGCATTCTCTTTGGAAAGACGTGTCGCGACTTCTTCGTATGGATCATTCTTTTTGCCTACTTTTGCAATAAATTCATCGTGGGTTAATTTTGTATACGGAGTAAGTGCCGTATAGAGCGCCTCTCCATCCGTTACATCTTTTGCCTTAATTGCGATTTTAAATCCAGTCATCACTGTCCCTGCGGCGACCAGTGAGCCATCCTTTTTGCTCATAAAGATTGTTCCGCGATTAAACATATCGCCTGATGGCGTCGAATACTGCTTGTCCGCACGATCAGCATATGAAGACTGATGAATGATTTGTACAAAAAATAACTTCGTCACTAATACACAGGCAAATAAAAATACGCAGAGTGCGACAATGCGTATACGGGATTGAAACGATGCTACATTCATATTATCTCATGGCTACATTACTAGCAGTTCGAGTCGCAAAGAGTGTCCCTTTTGCATCGACAAAACCGAGGCTTGTACCAAGCGGTGCATTTATGGTATTTGCAATGGCAAGGTATTCCAAATCTAATTGACTCACATGGCTACCGACATCGTGCAGATTCGTCTCCAAACTTTTTCGTGCAAGTACATTAAACGTAATTGAGCCAATAAGATACAAATAGCCCACAGAAAGCATAATCAAGACACCGAGAAGTACGCGAAAGATTTGCTTTCGTGCGTGTTCGTCCTCTATTATATTTTGTGTGTATGCTCTTGTAGTCATTATATTTTTTCTATTACTCGTAATTTTGAACTTCTACTTCGTGGGTTATTTTTTATTTCTTCTTCGCTTGGAATCAGAGGCTTCTTTGTGATCGCGACTGCCCTTTCTTCCTCTACTAATTTCTTGAATGCTTGCTTTACGATTCTATCCTCCAATGAATGAAATGAAATGATTGCCATTCTTCCACCTACTGAAAGCCGATTAAACAATACTTCAATTCCTTGCTCAATTCCTGTCAGCTCACCATTTACTGCGATTCTTATTGCTTGGAATGTCTTTGTCGCTGGATTGATCTTCATATGCGAGTATTGCTTTCCTACTGCACCAGTCACGATATCGGTAAGCTCTTTGGTCGTCTCGATCTTTTTTACCTCGCGAGCAGTGACGATTGCTTTTGCAATTCTGCGTGAATACCTTTCCTCACCAAAACCGTAAATGATATCTGCAAGCGTTTCTTCTTTCCAAGTATTCACCACATCGAGAGCTGTCAGATCTGCGTCGCCAGGATTCTTTTTCATTGTCATAAGGAGTGGCTCATCTCTCATAAAAGAGAATCCACGCCCTGCCACTTCTAGCTGAAATGAACTAATACCAAGATCAAGGAGTACTCCATCCACATGAGTAATGTTGAGCTCATCGAGCACTTCATCTGCAGTCTGGAAACTACTTTCACGAAAGACGGTATCATGGGGCATCTCAGCAAGCTTTGCTTCTGCCCGTGCGAATGCATCTTTATCAAGATCCACTCCAATGACTTTTATACCGCTTCCAAATCTGCGTACCATTTCGGCTGTATGCCCTCCACCACCGAGCGTGCCATCCAAAATAATGGCGCCACTCTTTATCGCGAGAGCATCAACTGATTCATGTAGCAATACCGGAATATGCATATATTAAAGAACTCCAACACTGCCCAATTTCTCTGCGAGGGCATCCGCTCCTTTCTCCACGACCTTCTTGTATGCGCTCCACGCCTGTTCATTCCAAATTTCTGCTCTGTTCTGTACGCCAATGATTACTACTTTATTTCCCAATTTTGATCGGTCTTTTAAATGTTCAGGAATAAGAATTCTTCCGTTTGCATCTACTTCTGTATCTACTGCTTGCCCAAACATAAAACGAGAAAAGCTTCTGTTGTCCGTCGCAAGCATTGAACTATCACCCAATTTGTCAGAAATCTTTGCCCATTCTTTTTCGGTAAATAGTGAGAGACAGTTATCAAGTCCTGGTGCAACGATAATACGCTTCCCCATTTCTTTTCGGAATTTTACCGGCAGTGAAAGCCGATTCTTGTCATCTAGGGTGTGAGTGTATTCGCCGATTAACATTTGTTTATAAGGATAAAATGAGTGTTATTTTTACTTCCCACTTCATCCCACTAGAAGTAATTATACTCCACTTTATCCCACAAAACAAACAAAAAACCCACATCAAAATGTGGATAACTTTACTCATATGTACAAATTTTTATATTTGTTGTACTATCAAATTAAGAAATAAATACAGTCATGGAAATTAATGCACAAACAAACAAAAGAGAGAAGAAAGAGAAAAAAGATCCACTTGCTCACGTTAGGCAGTTTATGGAAAACATTGGAAAAGGTAAACTTTTTCAAGAGTACCTTACAAAAGGAACTCCTATCACTCCAGGCGAAGCATTCTTTGGATAATTTTCTATTCTCATAAAAATCCGCTTACTCTTTTAGCAAGCGGATTTTTTGTTACCTATTTTATTTTATTCTTTTGGTCGCATGATTGGGAAGAAAATCACATCGCGAAGGTTTTTCTGTTCAGTCATGATTGCAACAAGTCTATCAATACCGAGTCCAAATCCTGTCATTGGTGGCATACCGTGTTCCATTGCAGTAAGGAATCGTTCATCGACTTCCATCGCTTCTTCGTCGCCTCCTTCTTTTGCTTTTGACTGCGCTTCAAGTAACGCTCGCTCTACGAGTGGATCTACTAATTCTGCATATTGATTTGTAATTTCGGCACCAGCGATAATGAGCTGTGCCACGCGAGCAGTTCCGTCAGGATTCTGCTGAGCAAGTGGCTTCAGATCACCAGGATAATTCATTACAAATGTCGGGTGAATGATTTTACTTCGTGCAGACTTTTTGTAAATATGATCGAGCAAATTTCCTTTACCCATTTTCTCTATTTCTTTCTTATCCATTCCGAGTTCGAGTGCTTTTGCTTTTATCTCGTCAAAACTTGCAGTCAGCATATCAAAATCTGCATACTCTTTTACTAATTCCGCAAAGGTAACCTTTTTCCATTCTTTTGAAAAATCTACTTCTACGCCATTACCCTCTTTGTCATACACAGTAAATACTTCCTTGCCGATAATATCACGGGCAATACCACGGAGCATTTCTTCGGTCCATGCAATATTTGTCTCTAGTGTTTGATACGCAGCATACCATTCGAGCATTGTGAATTCTTGGATATGCGTCGGATCAGAACCCTCATTACGGAAATTTTTACCTATTTCATAAATGCGCTCGTATCCACCAACAGTGAGCATCTTGTGCTCAAGCTCAAGTGAAATACGAAGCACCATATCGATATCAAAATCATTGTGATGCGTATCAAATGTCTTTGCCATTGCACCACCAGCCTGATTCTGGAGCACTGGAGTCTCTATCTCAAGAAAATTCTTTTTATTTAAAAAGTCACGAATATAGCTGATAATTTTTGAACGTGTGATAAAACGCTGTTTTAATTCAGCATCCATCACAATATCCAAATACCGCTTACGATAACTCTCCTCCACATCTTGGAGTCCATGCCATTTATCAGGAAGTGGGAGCAAGCTCTTTGTGAGCATCTTCCAATCTGCTACTTGGAGCGTCTGCTGGCCGGCTTTGGTGAGGAAAAGTATCCCAGTAATTTCGATAAAATCACCCATGTCTACCGTATCGACAAATAGCTTAAATACGTCATCTGGAAGTTCACCTTTTTTTAAAAGTCCTTGAAATGTACCACTTCCATCAGCAATATTGAAAAATAAAATTGCTCCTTGCCCGCGAAGTGAAAGCACTCGGCCGACGAGAGATATCTGCACTCCTTCCACACTGATCGCATCGAAAGATTCACTCGCTTCTTGTGCTGTATGAGTGCGAGAAGAAGGAGCAGTGTATGCTTCCATACCTGCTTCTTGTAACAGTTTTAATTTTTCTAATCTTACATTACGAAGTTCTTCGAGTGATGCCATACAAATAGTATACTACTTTATTTCTACAATCGTATATTTCACGACTCCTTTTGGTGTCGTCAGTGATACAGAATCACCTTTCTCTTTTCCAAAGAGTGCCCCACCGAGCGGTGAGCGGTTTGAGATTTTATTCTTTGCCATATCAGCTTCTTCTGCACCAACGATATCATACGTGACATTTTCTTTTGCACCAGTTTTCTTTACCACCACCGTCGTACCGATTTCTACTTTTGTTGAGTGATGCTTTTTTACTACTGTTGCAGACTGAAGCATATAATCAATCTGATTGATACGGTCTTCTAACTTACCTTGATCTTCACGAGCTTGGTGATATTCTGCGTTTTCTGAAAGGTCACCGAGACTTTTTGCATAATCGAGGGTCTCAAGAATCTCCTTTCGGCGAGTACCTTTTAGGTATGCGAGCTCTTCGATTAATGCCTTTCTTTTTTCTTCTGTAATATAGTCCATATTATTTATATAGTTAGCTAAACTGAATAATCTCCGCTATTATACATTTTAGCGAAAGATAAGTAAACCCTATTATTTTATATACTCTGGCGTATTTACACTCATATAGCTCAAGGTGTCTGCCATCACCCGAGTTGCATTACCAGATGCAGCTTTTGGACCACGCTCCATAAGGACGGCGAAGGCATATTTTGGATTTTCATAGGGAAAGAATCCCACAATCCATGAGTTTGTATTTGTATTTCCTACTCCCACCTGTGCAGTACCAGACTTTGCTGCAACTTTTACACTAGGAATATTAAGTGCCGTACCGGTACCCTCTGTCACCACCATACGCATTCCTGCGTGAATCACTTTCATATTTTCTACATCAACAGGAATTTTTGTTATATTTTTTTCTGCGACAGTATCTCCGAGTGTTAGATGTGGAGTTGGTAATATTCCCATACTCGCGATTCCAGCAACAGCACGCACCATTTGAATTGGTGTCACCTGAAAACCATATTGCCCGATAGAGGTATTGTAGGTATCTCCCACACGCCATGCATCACCTTTAAAGGTCTTTGCTTTCCATTCTGGGGTCGGAATAACCCCAGCCTTTTCACCACCAAGATCAATTCCCGTTTTCAAACTAATACCAAAGAGCTGTGTGTATTTATCAATATTCGCAATACCAAGCCCACGCTGATCCTGAAATCCTCCACCAATTTCATAAAAGTATACGTCTGAAGAAACCGCAATCGCTTTTTTCATATCAACATAACCGAAGACACCATGGTCATTAAACACGGTCTTTTTAGTCTTGTCATATGGATTTGGTACTTCAATTTTTCCATTTGAATAAATATTCTTTAGCGGACTAATCACGCCCTCCACGAGCGCCGCATATCCCACAAATGGCTTTACAATAGAACCCGGACTATAGAGTCCGCCTACGGCACGATTCAAAAACACCTTACGCTTATCATTCAAGTAACCAGAAATAATTTTTTTATCCTGTCCACGAGACAGAATATTTGGATTATATTCTGGATAGCTTGTGAGTGCGAGAATCCCCCCATTAGAAATATCCATAATAACACCAGCCCCTCCAGTAAACCCAACACTATTTGCCATTTGTACAATTGAAGTATGGAGTTGCTTCTGCACACGACTGTCAATCGTCAGCGTTATATCTTCACCGTGCACCGGAGGAGAAACAATATTTTCAGACTGGATAGTTCCTTGTACATCAGTTTCTGCAATGCGGACTCCGTTCGTCCCTTTAATGCGTTCATTGTATATTTTCTCCATACCATCCTTTCCGATAAATGAATCCTGCCAATAATTTCCAGCAGTATCTTTTGCAGGATAACTCACATACCCGAGCACATGACTAAAGCCACTGTCTATATACTCACGGACGGGAGGGAGAAATCGGTCAGGATTATCTGCTCCCCATACATTCCACGCAAGTTTTACTTTATTACGATCAATAATCATTCCCCGATCAGCAAAAATAGGTTGCTTAATGAGACTATTATTCTCACTCTTTTTGAAATATGCTTCACCTTTTGCAATTTGTAGTGTCCCTAATTGAAAAATAAATAAAAATGCCACAAAAGCAAAAAATCCACCGAGCAAAAATACTGAATGCTTTGGAATCGCTTTTTCTAAACGGCCTTCAAATTGTTGTGTATTAAAATTTGGTAAGTTTTCTGAATCAAGAAATATCTCATCTGGATCTACAAAACTATAGAGTGTTTTTTTCTGTTTTCTTTTCATATATTTCTTTACTGATACAAAATAATAAATCGCTTAAGGCCCTGTATTCCTGCATACATACCAATGAGCACAACAGGGAGCCAGAACGTCGATGCGAGAAATTGCGTACTACCACCAGCATAGAGGACATAAAGGAGTAATCCCGCACCAATTCCTTCATAGAAATGTTCAAAGAGGAATATCCCGATAATGGCAATACTTATGGTAACCCACCATGGTAGTAAAAAGGCGGAAAAGAGTAGACAGATACTAGTAATAATACGCTTCATGCACTCATTATAGAGTGGAGTACGTAGATATGCAAACGACTATTTTCTGACTTTCCGATAGATAAATCGTATTATCACAAAAACAAGCAGTAGGACAATACCATAAAACAATACCTTTTGCGTAAAAATAAAAGAAGCAATACTAAGAAGGAAAATTTCAACATAGGTAATAGGCTTATCAGTAGCCGAAAGTGTCTCTTTTGGAGCAGCGGTTGTAGTAGCTCCTTTGGCTGATGTAGTTGCTTTAGGTATTTCTTTTATTTTTACTTCTTTTAGCTCAATCTCTTTTAAATGCGCTTTTGCATTAGTAGAAAATGTAGTGATAGTATCGAGCGTGTCAGTACGAAACGTATCGAGAGAAGTAATCGTATTTGAAAGAGGCGTCGCTACTACCTCTGGTAATACCTCTTGCATCTTTTGGTTAATTGCTCCTTCAGGTGTCGTTTCCCCTTTTGTAGTGGTGATTTTCTTTCCGATTGAAATTGCTTGTGGAGTGACAGTAGTAGAATCAATTGTCACGGCAGTTGCTTTACCAGAAATCGTCGTAGAAGATTTAGTAATTTTTGCACTAATCACATGATCACCTGCAGTCACCGTCCACGGCACAGAGAGATCAAATAGTGCATGCGCACCTACAGACACATCACGAGATGCGAGTAATGTATCACGATCTAAAAATTCTACATGAAATGCGACAGTAGTATCAGTCCCATTCCAGAGTGCAGTATGGATTTCTGTCTTCTCGCCTTCAGTCGTCGGTACTGGCCGATACCAAATTGGGTCATCGATGAATCCAGCATTTTTTTCGGTAACTGCGTATGCAAGAGTACTCGTACACAAACAAATAAGGAGTGTTAAAAAAGAAATAGAAAAAATATTTTTCTGTGACAATTGCATATATATAGTATAGCAGAAATTTATTTAGAGACTACTATTTTACCAGTTTATCACTAATGGTATTTGCTTCACCGGCACCCATGGTAATAATAATATCTTTTTCAGTGAATGTTGTTTTTTCGATAATAGACTCCACAGATGCAAAATCAGAAAATCCTTCGGCATTACTCTGGTGTTTGTTAATTTCACTTGCGAGAATTTCACTCGAGATAGTGCCATCATCTTCTTCGCGAGCATAATAAATAGGCAGAATGAGTACCTGATCAGCATCACTAAAACTTTCTGCAAATTCAGCAAGGAGTAATTTCGTCCGAGAGAAAAGATGCGGTTGGAAAATCACCGTCAAAGAAAATCCTTGCTCTTTTGGATAAAGCTCACGAAAGCCTTGGAGTGTCGCGCGGATTTCGACTGGGTGGTGCGCATAATCATCGTAGACTTTTGCCCCACTTGGAAGCTCGCCTTTATATTCAAATCGTCGCCAGGTGCCTGGAAATTGTGAGAGCGCATTTTCTGCAACTTCTTTTGTAATACCAATGGTGTGTGCGACTGCTTCTGCTGCAGCGGCATCTATTTTATTGTGCACTCCAGGAATTTTGAGCGGTAACTGCAAATTAAAAAAAGTTTGATAATCAATCACTTGCGCGGGAATGTCTTCTATCACTTGTGCAATATGCTCGCCATGCGTATCACAAATCACAAAACCATCACTCGGTACTTTTAATGCGAGCTCACGAAATGCATTTTGGATATCAGTAATGTCTTTGTAATAATCCAAATGATCAGCATCAATATTTGTAATTACTAAAATATTTGGATTGATATTGAGGAATGAACGGCGGTACTCGCATGCTTCTACCACAAAGTAGTCGCTCTTTCCGGCGATGAAGTTAGACCGCCCACCAACAGATGGATCAAAATTTGCCCGCTTTACCCTCTCTCCGGGGGTTCCCACACGGCTCAAATTTTGCTCCATCTGTTTTGTGGTCACCTGAAATAAACTTCCGATAATTACTGTCGGGTCCTTCCCTGCATCAAGTAAAATCTGCGCAATCATACCAGTCGTTGTCGTCTTGCCATGCGTGCCTGAGATAGCAATCGTGTATTTATGATCACTCACGATAGTGAGCATTTGTGGGTATGAACGTATTGGCACGACTCCCTCCTGCAAAGCAGTAAATAATGCTGGGTCATAATATTCAATCGCAATTGTATAGACAATAAGCTCTGCATCACTCGGAATATTTTCAAAAGATTGCCCAACAGTAATCTGCGCACCGGCATCTTTGAGTGCATGAATAATTTCAGAATCTTGCATGTCTTGCCCGCTCACCTTTTTGCCTTCCAAAAGCATCATTCGCGCAATCGCCGAAATACCGATACCACCAATACCGATAAAATGAATGTGTGTAATTTTTGATAAATCAATATTCATTTATTTCAAACTTTTTACTATCTTCATAAATTGGTCGTTTCTATCGTATTCATTGGTAAACATACCAAATGATGCAAATGCTGGAGAGAATAAAATGATATCACCGCGGACTGCGTGCTTGAGTGCATTTTTTACCGCATCTTTTAAATCAGTTGCAACTGCTACGTCCACACGGAATTTAAGTGCGGAAAGCTTTTCTGTGCCAGTGCCTGGTAATAGTACTGCATACTTACAGTATTTATTAATCGCAGTGGCAAGCCCACTCACATCGAGCTTTTTATCTGCACCACCGGCAATGAGAATAATACGGCGATTTTTATCGACGCGATCTGGCAAATTCGTAAATGATTCAAGTCCAACGATTGATGCCTCTGGAGTAGTGGCATTATTGTCATTATAAATTTTTACACCACGCACCGTGCGCACGTATTGTAAACGCCCCTCCATGCCACGGAATTTCTCTACTGCTTTTTTACTTTGCACTTTTGTAATACCAAAGAGTTCTGCCACAGCGACAGCACATGCGAGATTCTCACGCTGATGCTCACCAGGGACAATAAATTTAAAATCAGCGACAGCTTTCTTTTGAGCGACCACGAGTGTGCTTTTTATATTTTTAGGAATGAGTGTTTGCATTTCGGGGCGTATTACGAGCGTGTCGCCTTTCTTTTGAAATTTAAAAATATTTGCTTTGTCTGCAAAATACAATTTCATATTATCTTTGTAGTAATTCATATGATCACGCATAAATGTGGTGAACACTGAAATATGTGGAGAAATTTTTGCCTCACCAAAACCGGCAAGTTGCCACGAGTCAAGTTCGAGGACGACGATGTCACCCTTTTTTGCTTTTGATAAAAGCGGAAGCGTCGCCATACCACGGATATTGCCACCGAGATACACCTTCTGCTTCAGCTGTTTTTCATTGGCTTTCAAGATTTCATAAATGAGTGTCGTCGTCATACTTTTGCCACGCGTCCCGGTGACTCCCACAATCCTTACCTCAGGCGCATGTTTTGCAAAAAGTGATGCATCCATTTCTATTGGAATATTATTTTTCCGTGCTTCTTTTATATAAATAGAATCGAGTGGAATTCCAGGATTTTTAATAATCATGTCTCTGTGTTTAAAATCCGGCAGACGATGTTCGCCTAATACAAAGGTAATATTATTGTATTTTTTTAATATTTTGAGTGAGGTGGCTAATTCCTTTGCCGTCTTCATGTCGGTCACAATGAGATCTGCACCACAATCGGCGAGAAATTTTGTGTACCCGAGCCCACGCCCCAGAACGCCGAGCCCCATGATCGTAATCTTTTTTCCCTTGAATTGTGCCTTATAATCCATTACTTTTTCAGTATATACTAAAAAACACTCTTCGGGGAGAGTGTTGACAAATAATCATATTACGATAGAATCATACTTAATTACAAAATGTTCTTTTATGGAATTTTACTCGGGAGAAGAGGTTGCTCATTGGTTGTGAGCAACGACCATAACGGTTCATGAGTTAATTTTAGTTTTAGTAATTATAATTAATCCGAGGTTTTCGAAGTAAAAGTCATTTTGTCTTAAGGGTCGCTCGTGATAACGGGCGGCTCTTTTTTTTATTCAAAACAATGCTGAAGTTCTTCCGTGTCATCAAAATGAGTTTTTGTGCTATGTACCTCTTGGTAATTTTCATGCCCTTTTCCTGCAAGCAAAATATAATCACCGGGCACCGCAAGCTCGTATGCCTTTTTTATTGCTTCATGACGGTCTGAAATAATCAGCACTTGCTTCCCTTCTGCATAAACTTCAGGCAAACCTTTTTTCATATCATTTAAAATAGTCTCGGCACTTTCGCTTCGAGGATTATCTGTAGTTAGAATAGTTACATCACTTAAGTCATAACCAATCTTTGCCATCACTGGGCGCTTTGCACTATCACGATCACCACCACAGCCAAATACAGAAATTACCCTACAGGTGTTGGACACCCGCTTGATCAGGTGTCCCACACCAGTAGCTCGGAAATTTATTATAGTTTACAACAAAAGTTTTAATTAGTCTGGAGGATGTGCATAATCCACAATTCCTATTACTCCCGTCGGACTCATGAGCGAGACAAATCTCCCCGGAGCAGGCTCTAGCTTTTTTATTTCAGCGCGTGCACGCATTTCATCCACACCGAGGAGCACCGCCGTCCCAAGGACTGCGAGGATATTTGAATGATTAAAATCACCGATGAGCTTTGTCTCTACACTTCCAGAAAAGTCTGCATCCATTTCACGTGCATAAAAATACTTTTTTGCTTTTGTGTGCTCGAGCATAAAAGTACCATAATCACTCTCTGTATTAGAAATTGCAAAACTTTCAGATGAAAGATACTCGGTAAAAAATGTTTGTTTTGCTTTTGCGTATTCCTCAATCGTTTTATGAAAATCTAAATG
>CAZTHH010000008.1:0-14594 GCA_964613545.1 uncultured Candidatus Saccharibacteria bacterium | reverse complement strand
TACCCTTATAATAGAGGGTATTTTTAATATTGACTTTAGCTATATGGGGAGTATAGTTAAAGAAATTACTTTTTTCTAACCCATAATTAAATCACGACATGATTCAAGAAAACTCTTTTCCCGCAGAAACTGCTATTCAAGTAGAAACAGTTTGTTTTTTACTTTTTATCAGTAATGGTAAGCTCGCAATTAAATGTGAGCACTCCGAACATTTTGGTTATATTATTAAACCACTCTCTTTAAAATCACAGGGAGAAAACGAAGAAACACTATTTAAAAATACTGTTAAGCAGTATTTTGGCAACATGGACACTGTGAAAGTGGAGCTTACGAAAAAAACTTTTATGATTGATGGAATCACGTTTATTTGTTTTGAAGTCAGAAACTCTAAGTTTCATGAAATTGGAGGTAATGTTTCTTTTGTTGACTTAAAAAAATTAAAAGGATTACAGGAAGGAGAGAAGATTCATGTAAATGGTAAATCGGGTGAGTATGCACTCACCCCTGCTTTTATAAAAGCATTACAATTTATTTAATTATTTAAGGTAAAAGAAAAAAATCCCGGATGCAATGCATTTGGGATTTTTTTATCTTTTTTCTCTGCGTTTGTCGTAGTAGTCGTCTTCCTCTTCTTTCTTTTTTTCAGCTTCTTTTTTTTGCTCGTCTTCCTTTTTCTTTTCCTGTTCGATTTCTTCTTCAGTCAGCTCACCTTGATTAATACGCTCAAGACGCTCTTCTTCATCGAGTTCCGCAAGCATCTGTGCCATGTATTCTTCATAATCCATATGGTATAATCGAATTATATATGGATTGGTATGCAAAAACAAGTGAAGAGCTCTATGCTTATTTTACTACAAATGAACTTGGTTTATCAGAAGATACCATCCTGCAAAAACGTGAAAAATATGGAGAAAATAGACTGCCGGAAGCTCATAAAATAACATACACTGAGATATTTTTCCGCCAATTTCAGAGCCCACTCATTTATGTGCTTTTGATTGCGTGTGTCACGGTATTATTTTTAGGAGAAAAGGAGAGTAGTATTTTTATTGGAATTGTGCTTTTAATCAATGCTATTATTGGAACCTTTCAAGAAGGGAAAGCGCAGAACACGCTGGCCGCTTTGAATCATTTGATCCACACTGAAGCGACTGTGGTTCGTAATGGTATTGAATCTATTGTTCTGGATCATGAGCTTGTTCCGGGGGATATTATTATCCTGAAAGAAGGAGATAAGATTCCAGCTGATGGACGAATTATTAGCACAAATCAGTTACAGGTGGATGAATCTTTGCTTACGGGAGAATCTGATCCTGTGCATAAGCGAATGGAAGTGATCTCTGGTGAAATGCTGAGCCCTCAAGATCAAAATAATATGGTCTTTTGCGGAACGTATGTAGTCGGTGGTACTGCTCGTATTGTCATTGTTGCTACCGGAGCGTACACAATAATTGGTGCGATTTCTGTAAAATTAAAAATGCTTGATACAGATGTTCCACTTAAGGCTGAAATTAAATCGTTTGCAAAAGTACTCATTCTTATTGTGGTTTGCCTTGTGACGGTGCTATTTTTTATCGGAATTTATTCTGGTATTCCTACAAAAGAAATGTTTGCTATTGCTGTGGCTATGGCCGTATCTGCTGTTCCAGAAGGGTTGCCGGTAGTAGTTACGCTTATCTTGGCGACGGGGGTAAATAGAATGAGTAAAAAGAATGTACTGATAAAAAATTTGCAATCAGTAGAAGCGCTTGGTCAAGCAGATGTGATTGCTGTAGATAAAACGGGCACGATCACAATGAACCAAATGATGGTACAAGAAGTATACACCTCAAGTGGTGTGTATACCGTGACTGGTCATGGCTATGAACCTAAAGGCGTAATCGAACAGTCAGATGCCATGATAGATCACACCAGCAGAGCTGACTTGATGTTATTAGGGAAGGTGGCCTCGCTCGTGGCTACTGCACAAACTGCGTATAATACAGAGATACATTTATGGCAAAGAATTTCTGGTGACCCTACTGAGGTTGCATTATTTGTGTTAGGACAAAAATTAGGATTAAATAAATTTGTTTTAGAGACAGAGAATGTTCAAAAGTTGTATGTGCCATTTAGTTCTCAAACCCGTTTTTGCGCTACGGTAAATGAAGTACATGGAACCGATACATTATTTGTCACCGGTTCCCCTGAAGTATTATTACAGAAATCAGTATTCCTCTGGTCCGATAAAGGAATGATACCTATTACTGCAGTGGAACGGCAAGACCTCGAGAAAGAAATGGAAAAGATGCTTCGTCGTGGATTGCGTGTGATTGCGCTCGCTACTGCTACAGAATACACTACACAGATCAAAGAAGGAGTATTACCAGCGCTTACACTCATAGGATTTGTCGGCATATTAGATGTCATACGTGATGAAGTATATGCTGCAGTAGAGCGAGTTCATGCTGCAGGTATCCGTGTGGTAATGATTACTGGTGATCATATCAGTACTGCTCAGTCGATAGGTAGCAGAATTGGTATTTATACCCCAGGGGATCATATTTTAACGGGCACCGATTTGGATACGATGAGTAAAAGTGAATTACGTGCAAAAATTATTCATACAAGTATTTTTGCACGGGTGACTCCAGACCATAAGCTTGCGATTATTACGGCATATAAAGATGCTGGTATCGTGATTGCAATGACAGGGGATGGAGTGAATGATGCACTCTCTCTCGCTGCTGCTGATCTAGGTGTTTCTATGGGAAAGGCAGGAACTGAAGTGGCCAAAGAAGCCTCAGATATAGTACTCCTCGACGATAATTTTGGGAGTATTGTCGGTGGTGTAGAAGAGGGAAGGAATATTTACAAGACGATTAAAAAAGTTGTTCTGTACCTTATCTCGACAGGATTGGGTGAAATCTTGGCAATCACCGGAGCGATTATTGCTGGGTTTGTTATGCCTTTTTCTGCGAGTCAAATTATCTGGTTGAATTTTGTTACTGATGGATTTTTAGTTATTGCGCTTGCTATGGAACCAAAGGAGTCCGGTATTTTAAATGAAAAGATAAAACATAACGGTGGAAAGCTCCTCTCAAAAGATATGTTTGTTCGAATGTTTATTATGGGGTTTGTGATGATGGTTGGTACACTGATACTCTTTTCCTTTTATTCTGCTGATTTTCTTAAAGCATCTACAATGGCAGTGACCGTGCTTGCTGTGTATCAGTGGTGCAACGTGCTTAATTGTCGACATGAAAAGAAATCAATTTTTCAAATTAATTTCTTTTCCAACGTCTATCTATTGTTCGCACTACTTGCGGTGATCGTGTTGCAAGTAATTGCTGTATACACTCCGTGGTTTAACCGATTCTTGCATATGACACCAATAACGCTGTATGATTGGTGGGTGATACTGGCAACGTCACTTTCCATAATCGTTGTCGATGAAATTTATAAGCTAATTCGTTATGGTAAAAAACGAGATTAAAAAATGCAAAAGGAAACAAAGATGGTAAAAGTAACGTTAAAAGAGTTACTCCGCACACAACTAAAGGATAAAGAAAATGCTTGTATCGTCATACTTGATGAGCTTACTGATGTGCATAATGTGGGAGCGATTTTGCGCAGTGCTGTTGCTACTGGCGTGGATGCAGTAGTAGTAGCAAAGCACAATCAAGCCCCAATAAATGATACCGTAATGCATACGTCTGCGTATACAGCGAATTTGATTCCTGTTATTGAAAGTAATATAAATGATGCAATTCGCGTGCTAAAAGAACACAAATTTTGGGTGCACGGACTTTTTATGGAAGGGGAGACTACCCTATGGAAAAGTGATCTTGCAGGGCGTGTAGCAATCGTCGTGGGATCTGAAGGAGAGGGAATTCACGAGGGAACAAAAAAGCTTTGTGATTTTGCACTTTCAATTCCAATGGAGAAGAAAGTTGAATCGCTTAATGCCTCTGTCTCAGTGGCAGTTGCACTCTATGAACGTTTACGTCAGATTACAAAGTAGTGTATAATAATAGTACATTATTAATTATATAATTTTGCGAAATTAAATATATGGGAAAAGGAGATAATCGTCAGCAAAAGAACGTAAAGAAACCAAAAAAGGTTGTAAAGAAGTAGCACTGAAAGCCACTACACAATTAGTGGCTTTTGTGTTATAATAATCATATGATAATCCTATCTGTAGTCATACTTCTTGTTATGTCTGGAATTTTTTCCGGGCTTACTATTGCGTATATGAGTTTTGATATTGGAATGCTTGAGCGTCTTGTTAAACAAAACAACATACAAGCCATACGGATTCTCTCGGTGCGCAAATATGGAGTCAAACTTCTTTCGACTCTTATCTTAGGTACAACACTTGCTAATGCATTCGCCACTGTACTTGTTGGCGATCAGTTCAGTGGTATTATTGCTGGTCTTGTTTCTGCAGCGCTTATTTTCCTTCTGGCTGATGTGCTCCCGCAATCGCTCGCAAGTCATTACGCATTTAAGTTTGCCAGCGCTTTTGCGCCTTTTACAAAAGTACTTTTATTTATTTTCCATCCTATTACTGCGCCGGTAGCATTCTTCTTAAAGAAAATATTAGGAGAAGAAAAGATTTCTCGCATGTCTAAACTGGACCTACTATCATTGCTCGAAGAAGATGAAAAAAATAAAGTGACAGGTGTCGATATGGATGAACGCCGTATTGCTCGAGGCTCGCTACTTTTTTCTGATAAAAAAGCAGGTGATGTCATGACTCCAAATACAGTAGTCATGACCATAGCATCTGATACTATTCTCGATATGGCAAAAGTATTAGAACTCAAAGATACTGGCTATTCTCGCATTCCGGTCTATGAGCAGAATCCTCATAATTTTATTGGTATCTTGTATTTGAAAGATTTAATCGGTATTACGATGCCGAGTGCTGTGCATATTGTCATGGATACCACAATACATTTTGTCCACGAAGAAGATCCTTTGGATAGAGTGCTTGCTGAATTTATTTCCACAAAAATGCACCTCTTCGTCGTACTCGATGAGTTTGGTGGATTTGCCGGAGTGATTACCGTAGAAGATATTTTGGAAGAGATTATCGGTCAGGAAATTATGGATGAAGACGATGTGATCCCAGACCTCCGTCTCTTTGCGAAAGCTCGCCAGAAAAATAAAATAAAAAAGTAATGGCAACGAATACAAAACAATTTGATGTCATTGTAGTCGGTGGTGGTGCAGCTGGAATGATGGCTGCGGGTATTGCTGCGAGTCGTGGCAAACGAGTACTGGTAATAGAAAAGAATCATAAGCTCGGAATGAAATTATCTATCTCTGGTGGTGGACGTTGTAATATTACGAATGACGAAAATGATATCCGGACTTTTCTTTCTCATTATGCAAAACCAAAAAATGTAGAACAATTTTTATATTCTACCTTTTCACAATTTAATAAAAATGATACATTCAAATTTTTTACGGAGAAGAATTTACCGCTCGTTGTAGAAGCTCGCAAGCGTGCATTTCCTCATACGCAAAAATCTACTGATGTCACACGAGTGCTCGAACAGTATATAAAAGAGAAAGGAGTAGAGGTGAAAATGGGATTTCCGGTGACAAAAATTATCACGAATGGAAAAGATGGAACTCAAAGAAAGGTTGTGGCAGTGAGTGCTGGTGGTCATCAGTATGAGGCTGAAAGTTTTATTTTTGCGACAGGTGGACTCTCGCATCCAGAAACTGGATCGACGGGTGATGGATTTAAATGGATGAAAGATTTGGGTCATAATGTGAGCCCAGCAACGCCGAGCATCGTACCGCTCGCGGTTAAAGAACGCTGGCTCCATAAACTTGCAGGAGTATCGCTCTCATTTATGAAAATTACTTTTTTTAGTAATGGAAAGAAAAGCTTTTCAAAAACAGGCAAAATTCTTTTTACACACTTTGGGCTTTCTGGTCCTCTTATTTTAAACAGTGCAAGTAAGGTGCAAGATTTACTCTATGATGGTGATGTGACTGCCTACATCGATATGTATCCGGATACAAATTTGGGTGCACTGGATACTACGGTCATAAAAGTATTTGATCAAAATAAAAATCGAATTTTAAAGAACGTCATAAAGGATTTTGTGCCTGAAGGTATGACAGATGCAGTGGCTACACTCATAGAATCAACGCTAAAAATCCCGCTTGATACAAAGGTGCATAGTGTGAGTAAAGATGCCCGCAAAGCCATTGTGGCGCTATTAAAAGCCGTACCAATCACTATTACTGGGCTTATGGGGTATGACAGGGCGGTGGTGGCAGATGGGGGAGTACCACTTACCGAAATGGATACAAAGACAATGCGCTCGCTTACGTGCCAAAATATTTTTATTGTAGGGGATTTGCTACACATAAATCGTCCCTCAGGAGGATTCTCTCTCCAGATATGTTGGACTACTGGTTATGTCGCTGGGATGAATGCGTAGACGACTTCCCTGCTATATATTATTTTTTTAAAAAAGAAGACTTATCCACAGATGAAATGCTTGCATGTGTACGCTCGTTCACATATAATAAGTTCATGGTCGCTTTAGAAATAATTTAACTTTTTATAAAAAAAATGACACGAGAACAATACATTAAAATACTACAAAGAGAATTAGCAAAGCTTAACAGAGAAATTGATATGAAGATCATGTCAGGCGAAAATTATTCTAAAGAGGCAAAAGAACATAAGATAGTTTTATTCAAGATCCGTGAACATAATCGCAAAACTTTCTTTAGTAAAATTTTCTCACCATTTTCATTTGTATAAATTTTATGAATATCAACGAACACAAAAATAAATTAACTGCATTCTATGATCGAAATAATCGAATGCCAACGTTTACCGAAATGATGGCGCTCTTTGGCTTCAAGTCAAAGAACGCAGTCTCACGGCTTGTAGAGAAATTAGTCGATGCAGGAATCGTGGATAAAGACCCACTTGGGAGGATCATACCTACGTCTTCATTTGGCGAAGTAGCCGTACTTGGGCTCGTAAAGGCTGGCTTTCCATCACCAAGTGAAGATGTGCTCGAGACCACAATCAATTTAAACAACTTTTTAATCCAGAAAAAGGACTCAACATACCTCCTTGAGGTGGATGGAGATTCAATGATTGATGCGCATATCGCTGATGGCGACATGGTGATCGCTGAGCGAACCCAAACAGCCAGAGACCACCAGATTGTAATTGCAGAAGTTGATGGAGAGTTTACGATGAAATATTTCCGTAAGGAGGGAAGTAAAGTCTGGCTTGAACCAGCAAATAAAGATTTCCAAAATATCTATCCGGAAAATGATCTAAAGATTTGTGCCGTTGTAAAAGGGGTAATACGAAAGTACTAATACGATTAATATATAAGCCCCTAGAGAAGCTAACCTTTTAAAGGATAGTATATACCGCAAAGATATATTGTGCGACACTACTATATAAAATAAGCCTGTATAGAAAAGGCCTGATTTGATTTTCAAATCAGGCCTTCCCCCGTATTTATCCTATTTATTCTGTGCCTTGTACGCAATTATTAAATGCGCGTACTTCTTGGTTGTACTTCTCTACATTTAGTTTAGTATCATTTATTAGTTTGTTGTAGTCTTGCACAATTTTATTGTAATCATCGATTTGTTCAGCATTTGTCTTTCCGTCATTTGTAACTCCCCTATCTATAGCTATCTTCCTCTTGCTAAGGTCTGATTGTAGTGTTGTAATATTTTTTTGCGCATTTGCGATATTTGCTTTGAGTACGCTGTCAATTGTAGGGCAAGCATTTTTTGGTAAGCCAAAGTGTTGGACGGCGAGCCATGTTTCTTTGCCTTCGAACATACCACGACCAGCAGCGACACCGATTTCGGTGTATCGTTTATTTAAAATATTTGCTCTGTGACCCGGACTATTCATCCATGCAGTAAGGACTGCTTCGTCATTTTTAAATGATCCAAGTGCTAGATTTTCTCCAATAATAATGAATTCATAACCTACTTCATCACCTAGATCACTTACTCCCACACCACTTGGTGAGACGTGCTCAAAGTATTGCTTATCAAACATATCCTGAAGCTTTTTTTCTGCGCTCACATCAAGCTTTGTGTTTTCCGTAAGTGGTGGAAGCCCTCCGACATCTCGGCGATTATTATTTGTCCAAGTAATAATTCCATTTCTGGTGAGCCTACTTTCTCCTATTGCTGAGAGTACGGCATTTGATACGCGTAGTGCTCCTGGTGTATCAATAAGTTTTTTTAGCCCGAGGACGGTAAGTGAGTCTTCTTTTCCTGCCTGTTCTGTGGGTGTTATTTGTGCAGTCTTTTTATCTTGTGGTGTTTCTGTGGATGGAACTATATTCGGTAAATAAGTACTCACTATATGCTGTATTTTGTGATACGCAGTAATCAAATCACTCTTTATTATATAGAGAGATGCAATAGTAAACAGTATTAAAATAATTTGGAATAAAGTACGCATTTTATTTACATGACGGTGCTGGGCTATACCCGGCACTCATCGCTTCATCGGCTGAATTAAAATAAATTTTTGTTTTCTCACTTAATCTATTACCAGCCTTACACCCGACTGTATAATACAGTTTACCATTTTTTGATGCTACATACTGTCCTGTTGTGGTATTCTTTGTTTGTACGTGAGGCATGTTTGTGTAGGCAGTAGTGGCATTCCCCATAAGGAGTTCTGTAGCCTGTGTTTTGTATATAATGTCTCCTTTTTCCTGTTGTTGACTCGTAGACATTCGGCCTAGTACGAATGAAGCACCTGAGACAATAACGATAATTAATGACACAATTATCGTGCGACTGTCAATATGCATAGTACTCTTGATTTTATTCTGTAAATCAGGTATACTCATAAAGTTAATTATAAAGTATTTAATCATAGTTTACTAGGGTTTTTAGCCCTATAATCTATAAAATAACAATATGGCACATAGGAAAGCCGGAGGTTCGGCCAAAAACTTAAAAGACTCAAATCCAAAGTATCTCGGTACGAAGCTTTATGCCGGCCAGACTACAAAGGCAGGTTCAATCATTATCCGTCAGCGTGGTACTCGTATCATGCCTGGTACGAACGTTGGACTTGGAAAGGACCACACTATTTTTGCGTTAAAAGAAGGTATCGTTAAATTCAGTACAAAAAGAAAGATAAATTTTAACGGTACAACAACAGTAAAGAAAGTAGTAAACGTTATCTAATCACTCTATAAAATAAAACCCTCCATAACAATGGAGGGTTTTATTTTATTATGCTTTTTCAATAAGGATAGTGACGATGCCTTTATTCTCACCACTTTGAATGGTGATCTTGTGTGCACCTAATTCTTTTATATGCCCCACTTCGATAGCATGTTCTTTTATATCCATTCCCGTTGCTGTTTCAAGCGCAGAGAGAATGTCCTTTTTGTTTACCGCTGAGAATAGACTTCCCTTTTCATTTGCTTTTGCGCAAATGCGGATAGTCATCCCGTTTGCTTTTTCAATGAAAGAAATAAAAGTTTTTTTATCAGCATCCTGTTTTGATTTAAGTTTTTTGTTTCGATCTTCTAATTTTGTAAGCTCAGCTGGTGTCGCGCGAATTGCGAGCCCTTTATTAATAAGAACATTTTGAGCATATCCATCAGCAAATTCTTTGACTGCGTATCGTGCACCAACTTTAGGTATATCTTTTAGGAGTATTACTTTCATATAGATTAAATTTATTGTGTTATGAGTAATGTGGCCGCTGCCTCAAGCTGAGTATCATGTTCTTTGTTGTCATTTTTACCGACACTTACTTTTACATCTGGAGTCAGGCCTTGTTCAGAAATTGAAATTCCATTTGGGGTAAGCCATTTCGCAATGGTTACTTTGAGTGAAGTGTCATCGGTAATTTTTATGAGTTCTTGCACAGAACCTTTACCAAAACTTTTCTCTCCGACGAGCTTTCCAATATGATGTTCTTGGATTGCCCCTGCAAGGATTTCTGAGGCAGAAGCGCTTCCCCCATCCATAAGGACCGCAAGCTTCAAATCATTAGTAAAGAGACGTGGTCCATAGCTTCGATATACTTGTTCTTTTTTACTCTCTCCAAAATTTTCACGTACAATCGGAAGTCCTTGGTCGAGGAACCAGCTTGCAATTTGTATTGCTTGATCAAGATAGCCACCAGGGTTACTACGCAAATCAATGATAAGCTTGTCTGCTTTTGACTCTTGAAATTTTTGTAATGCTCCCTTAAATAGCATTGCAGAGTTTTCTGAAAAACTATAAAAATGAATTATAAAGACACCATCCTTACGAAGCTCTGTATCAATTGTCGGTATTTCGATAGTATCACGAATGATTGAAATTTCTTTGGTCTCTTTTTCTCCTGGACGAAAAATAGTAAGTACAACAGGTGTTCCCTTTTCTCCGCGGATGAGACTAATTGCGGTATCAATTGTCATATCTGTAGTATCCACCTTTCCAATTTTTACGAGCTTATCTCCTGATTTTAATCCTGCTTTATCTGCTGGTGTGCCTTTGAGCGGTGCAACGACGGTTAATATTTTGTTTTTTAATCCAATTTCAGCTCCGATACCTCCAAAATTACCACGGATTTCATCGTTGAACAGTTTGTTCTGTTGTGGGCCAAAGAAGACCGTATACGGATCACCGAGCGAGCTTGCAAGGCCTTCAGTTGCACCCCATACTTTTTCTTGATCAGTAACTTTGTGCGCGTAAATTGATTTCTCATTCAGTGTATTCCATACTTTCCAAAATGGATCAAAATTTGCAATAGGTTTTTCTTCTGTAGCGGGTTCCTTATTTATTACTGTTGTCACTTTTTCTATTGCTGGTATTTTATTTTCACCAACATTCATTCCGGCAAAAAACGCTCCTATAACAAAAAGAAGACTTATGAGCACAAAAGAACTGTACTGTAATTTTTTAGAAAAATGAACTTTCATATTATTGTTTTATGGTTTCTGAAATTTTTGGTTCGGGTAATAATGCTTCTTTTGTGTACTTATTTGATGCATCCCAGAGCATCCATGAGGAGAGTCCTGCATCATTTGTAGCAGTAATCTGGGCACGAACCATATCAGGAGTGTATTTTACGTAGTGGCCATTGTCTTTAATGGAGAAGTCTTGAAGCCATGGACGAATTTTATCTTTTGTAAAACCAGCTGCGACGGATCGAGCGACTGCGCTTTTCATAGTAACGCTAATAACTTCATAAGGTTTTTGTGCAGGAATTTTAAAATTATTGAATCCTGTCGCAAAGTGTGATGGATATACCATAGGTGCAACGAAGTCAAAGTATGGCAATGCATCTTCGAGTAATTGGCCGATACCCATGTCATTTTTTTCGGTAGTGACGAGACCAAATAAATCAGCTGACATTGGAATTGGAGTATCTTTTTTTAATTCTGTATGTAGGTATGCAAAGAATGCTTTTAGGTGATCGGCTCGAGTGACTCCTTCTTTTAGATTATAATTAATATCTTTAATATTTCCATCTGATGGGTATCTGATATAATCAAAATTGATTTCATCAAATCCTTGTGCATATGCTTCTTTTGCAAGGGCAACCGTGTATTTCCATACATTTTCATTTGATGGATCCATAAAAGAAAGTCCTTTACGGTCTTTCCACACTGCACCATCACTCTTTTTCTTTATTGCCCATTCTGGCTTTTTCTTTGTCATAAAAGAATCTTGAAATACTGAAATACGCCCGATTACATAGATATTCTTTTCATGAAGTGAATTAATTAACCCTGATACATCTCTAATTCGTTTTTCACTCGCACCGAGTGCGGTAAGTGCTGGGTCATTTGTGGTGAATGAAATACGCCCAGTCGAGTCTTTTACATCAATAACCACAGCATTGAGCTCTGTATCATCAAGCATTCCTACAATTCGATTCATGTACTTGGATGCTCCGGCAACCCAAGCTGAAGTGTACACGGCTTTTACTGATGATGGAGTAGCGATATGAGTGACAACTGGTTTTGGTGCAGGTGGTATTTCTTCTGTGGTGACTGTTGGTAATTTTGTAGCTGATGTAGTAGCTGAAGAATTGGTGTTGTCTGAAAATGCTGCATATGCAGAGACACTCCCTACGATAACGAGTACTGTAACTACCCAAAATGTTTTTGAAAAATGTTTCATTATTTATTCTCCTGATCCAATATTATCGACAAAGCTTTGCATCGTGTGCTCCTTTGGCATACGAGATTTTGCTTCCGTGTAAAATAAATATGCAAGGTATACAATACATATCCCCGTAATCATAAAGAGGATTTTACGTGAAAAATCTGGAAAACCTAAAAATGGTAAAATAAAGATCCAAATACCTAAAAATAAAAGTGTTTTTTCTTTTCTCATAACTGTATTATATAGTATTTAGCGTGGTGCTACAATGACGACAAATTCACCTCTTTGCTTGTTTTTGTCCTCGGTAAGTATATCTAAAAGCTCTGCGGGAGTACCGGTTAAGAATTCTTCGTATATTTTGGTGAGCTCTCTTCCTACCGTAATTTTTTTATGGCTGCATTCCTTGTGTAATGATTCCAGCGCTTTAAGTATTCGATGAGATGATTCATAAAATACCATCGGACGTTCACTTGCGGCGATTTCTTTAAAGAGTGTCTCTCTTCCCTTTTTGTGTGGAAGGAATCCGAGGAAGGTAAAATCTGCAACGGATACTCCACATGCAGAAAGTGCGGTGACGAGCGCAGAAGCTCCTGGGATAGGCACCACTTTTGCATTAGGACCAAATTCTGTCTTCACTTGAGAGACGATAAGGACTCCTGGGTCTGAAATACATGGCGTGCCTGCGTCAGAAACTAGTGCAAGGTTTTTTCCATCACTGAGTAATTCTAAAATTTGATTTGATTTATTTGTTGTACTATGCGCATTGTAGCTAATACATTTTGTTTTTATGTCGTATCTATTGAGGAGTACTCTTGTCGTGCGTGTGTCTTCACAGAGTATCGTATCCACCTCGGCTAATATGCGAACAGCTCGCATGGTGATATCTTCTAAATTACCAATTGGTGTTGCTACGATATAGAGTGTGCCGATATCTTCATTCATGGTGCAAGTATAACATAAAATCCCTCCCATAAAAGTGGGAGGGATTTTATAAAAAACAATGATTACAGCATCATAAGAAGTGCACCAATAAGTGCCATATTCTTTGTGAATGCAACTTTTTCACTCATTTTTGCCATTGCATCACCTCCCTTCCAGAATGCATGCATGATGAATGTAGTAGGAATAAGGAATGCAAGAAGCAATAGTACTGATTGAGATACGTACAGGTTCATAAGTAATCCAGCACCTCCAACAACGAGCATTACCCCAGTAATGAGTACTGCCATTTCTGGAGATGGAAGTCCTTTTGATTTTGCATAGCCTGCCATTCCTTTGCTGTTCTGAAAATGATTAATACCTGAATAAAGGAAATATCCTGCAAATAACAAACGTCCGAGCAACATGATTGATGTCATAATATATAATTTAAAATTTAATAATGTCTTAGTATACCATTACGCTGACTTTTTGGTAAATACACCGAAAAGATTCTTTTTGAATGTATACCACTTCCACTGTAGCTTGCATGCGGTGTCACAATATGCGACTCCACCACTTGGATGATTTGGTGGATTTTCTTCGAGACAGTTTTCACAGCAAATAAAATGATCGTGACACATGAGGTTTGCGCAGTTTACATAATGTTCACTTGCGGTGCCACATTTGTAGCATCTTCCAATGATTTCATGTTTCCCTTCTTCTGCAAAATTCATGGTAATACGTTTATCAAATACATAGAGACTTCCTTTGAAATCTTGTTCTGGAAACTGTTCCATATAAGAAACGATTCCTCCATCGAGTTGGTACACCTCTTTAAACCCTTCACGCACAAGTAATCCAGATGCTTTTTCACAGCGTACTCCGCCAGTACATACGGTGAGGACGGTCTTGTTTTTTAGGTCTTCTATTTTTGTAAGATTCTTTTTTAAATCACGGAAATTATTTAAGTCTGGAAAGACTGTCCCTTCAAATTTTCCAACTTCGAGTTCGTAATCATTGCGCATATCCACGATATGAAATTCTTTTCCTTCCTCATACCATTTCCGTAAATCAGTGGGTTTCAAGTGTATGCCGGTAATTTTATTTGGATCAATATCATCTTCTTCTCCGAGGTGGAGTGAGACGATTTCTGGGCGGACTTTGATTGAAAGGCGTGGAAATGCAGTGCCGTCTTTTGACCCTGTACTCACCTTCCAGTGAATATCATGGAAACGAGGATCAGCTTTCATAATACCCATGTACTCTTTGCAGGCAGCTTCTGTACCCTCAAAAGTGCAGTTAATACCCTCTTTTGCGACAATCCCCCGCCCTTTCATGTTTAGGCGCTGACAGAGGGCTTTTTGCTCGTTTTTAAGGGCTTCTGGGTCCTCTATCTGGACATATTTGTAGAATAATATAACTTTATATGCTTCTTTCATACGAACGATTATAGCACAAAAAAATCACTCTTTGTAGAGTGATTTTTTTGTGCTTATTTTCTGTATTTTTTACTTCTCCATTTGTCGGCAATTTTTACACGA
>CAZTHH010000007.1:0-14879 GCA_964613545.1 uncultured Candidatus Saccharibacteria bacterium | reverse complement strand
AGAATCTTTTTTATTTCATCAGTAGTATAAAATTCTAAACGGAATACTCCACCAGAAAATCGTGAACGAAGAGGAGAGGAGAGGAGTGCGATACGTGTGGTTGCTGCGATTAAAGTAAATGGAGGAAGCTCGAGCTGTATTGTGCGAGCCGAAGGGCCTTTGCCGATGATGATATCAAGGACACCGCTCTCCATTGCTGGGTAGAGAATCTCTTCAACCATTTTATTGAGTCGATGAATCTCATCGATAAATACAATATCTCCCGGAGAGAGATTAGTGAGGATAGAAGCGAGGTCTCCAACCTTTTCAATTGCAGGGCCAGAAGTAATTTTAATCTGACGACGAGTTTCTTTTGCAATGAGGTGAGCGAGGGTAGTCTTTCCGAGCCCTGGTGGGCCATAAAAAAGGATATGTTCTGGCGGGTGATTGCGTTCTTCGGCCGCAGTAAGAAGTATATGCAAATTTTGTTTGATATTTTCTTGCCCAATATACTCTTCCCATACGTTTGGGCGTAGGGTATGGTCCAAATGACCCTCTTCTTTTGTGTTATTTGTAGGGCTTGACATAAAAATCTTAATATGCTATACTCTCCCCAGATAGGTTTGCAAAGGGAGCTATACCAAAGTATATCATTTCCCAAATAAAATTACATAAACAAAGAGAAGACATTAATCTAAGCACGCGTAAGTGTACTAGAAGACATTAATCTCTAAGCAATCAGCCCTTGGCTCTATGCCTGTGCGCAGGACGTCCTGGTTATATTTATATTTACTGGTTCCATCCTTCAAGCTTGTGTTACTTTCTGTGCTATCGTACTTAAAGGATTGTTTAGAGATTAATGTTTTTTTGTACCTAAAAAAGAAAAATCCCCAAATGGGGATTTTTCTTTTTCTACTCTTCGTAAAAGTCTACGACGCTTTGTACTTCTTCCATTGAGGTGACACCGGTGAGGATTTTTACTATTCCGTCTTCTTTCATGTTGAGAATGCCTTGGCCAGCAGATACTTCTTTAATTTCTCTTTCACTTGGATTCTTTGGAATGATTGCTTCAATTGTTGCGTCATTTTGAATTGCTTCAAAGATTCCCATACGCCCTTTGTATCCTGTTTTATTACACTTATCACAACCGACAGGCTCAAAGAGTTTTATTCCAGATGAAATATCCACGCCGAACTTCGTCATATCTTTATTGTGCGCTTTTGCCTCTTCCATTATTTTTGTGATGAGTGCCTTTTCTTCTTCCGTTACTATTTTTTCTTTTTTACAGACTGGGCAGAGTTTACGCACGAGACGTTGTGCAATTGAAAGTGAAAGTGCAGAAACTAGAATTTTTGGATTTACTTCAAGGTCAATAAGGCGGGGGATGACACCAGCGGCATTGTTCGTATGAAGGGTAGAGAATACCATGTGTCCGGTGAGCGCAGACTCCACGGCAATCTTTGCCGTCTCTGCATCACGGATTTCTCCCACCATTATGACATCTGGGTCTTGGCGGAGTGCTGATCGAAGCCCTTCTAGAAAAGTATATCCTTTTTCAGAATCAGTTTGCGTTTGGGTGATACCGTTTAAGTGGTATTCGATTGGATCTTCGATAGTAATGATCTTAATTTCAGTTGAATAAATTTTTTGAAGGAATGAATAGAGGGTTGTGGTCTTACCAGATCCTGTCGGACCAGTAAGGAGGATGAGTCCATTTGGCTTTTTAATCTCGCGCATAAAAATATCGTACAACCCTTTTTCAATTCCCATGTCTTCAAGCTTCACTCGAATTGATTTTGGGTTAAGAATACGCATCACGATAGATTCACCATATGCTCCTGGAATCAGTGATACACGAAGACTGATTTCATCTGAGCCGAGAAAAATACTAAAACGCCCATCTTGTGCCACAGAGTGCGCACTGATTTTTAATCCAGACAAAAGTTTAATACGAGAGTTTATAAATTTGTGCACTGCTGGCGGTATATCAATTACTTCTTGAAGTATTCCATCAATACGGAAACGGAGGCGCACCGTGTTTTCTTCTGGCTCAAAGTGCACATCAGACGCATCAATTGCAATTGCCCCCGCAAGGACAATTTCGAGGATGTGTGAAGTGGTATGTAATTTTTCTTTTTCTACTTCTGTAATAGCTGTACAGATATCATTGATATTTTTAATTTTTTCACCAAGGGCAAGAAGGGTATCTCCTGAGATGTCGATACTTCCTGCACGTGTTCCTTCCGCGTATGAAATTTCTTTGTATCGTTCCCATGCTTTAGAGAGGCTTGCAAGTGATGCCATGTAGAAGTGGGGGATATATCCATGGCTTTCAAAAAGATTTGTCCACTTTGCAATGTGTTCTGGCTGAGGTGAGCGTACTGCAATGTGTACATCCTTGCCGAGAATTTTAAATGGAGCTATTTGCTCTTCGAGCGCCTCTTTTTCGTCTACCGTACGAAGTGCATCGTTCTCAATTACCACCGTGGAGAGGTTAATGTGGGGGATATTGTACTTCGATTCAGCAAGCATCGCGACGAGGGCCTCCTCCTCTTCGTTTTGGAGGTCTTTTAGGTGCTTCTTTTGTTTATCATCATCAAATTGCATTGTCATAATAGCCTTAGTATATAACATTATTTACCTTGGAGGATACTTGACATTTATATATAAGTATGCTAAGATAAGAGCAAAATAAAAAAATTAAAAATTGAAACAGATGTTAAAAGCCTTGTTTATTACCCTTATCGTTATAAGTTGTAATATTCAAAAGAGCAGTGGGCAAACTCACAAAAGCTGTCTCGTGCCTGACGAAAGTCGGACGGTGGAAGACATGAGGGTGACCCTAAGAGAAAAAAATCCATATATGGATTTGTATCGTTCCCAATTATGTAAGATTATTAATCTTGCACTTGAGGGTTCTACTGACCGTATTTTACGGAATAGAGTTCTTAATTCAAAGGACTCAGTCGATATGGGTTGGATTTTAGATCACACGGTTATTTATGACCATGCGAGCTTTAGCCCAGGGTTGTTTATTAACAGCTACCGTGTTGGTGACATGATTGTCTTTGAAGATATTCATGGGATAAAAAGTGACTGGTTTGTCTTTAAAGAAAAAGACATTGTCTTAGTTTGGGGTAAAACCCTTTGTGGTAATCTCCAAAAAAGGAAAAGAATCACTGTAAAGCAGCCAGTTGACTCAGTAATTGATGAACTGAAAGTTATGAAAAAAGTTCCTCAACCGGCCTCTTCGGGTAATACAAATAATCAACAGGTTGTTACTACTACTCAAACCGTTGTGGTTCAAAGGACTAAAAAAGTTCCTCAACCCACTTCGTCTAATCCTTGCGAGAAATGTACTCCATGTAAGGATTCAACTAGTATGTCTACAACAGCTAAGGTGCCTCAACCTCAGTCCCCAACACGAACTCCCCGACGCAGAGTGTTTGTAAGAGGTACTGGTATTATTTTAGTTAGTGTTGCTATATACGCTCTCTATTATTCGAGAGTCATATGGGCAACTGCCACTAAAACGACACCTCCTCCAACCCCAGTTATTACTGGTCACGGAACTGGAGGTACTGGTAATGGTGGTAATGGTTCCGGTGGAACTGGCAACGGAGGTAATGGCAACGGTGGTACTGGGAATGGTGGAAACGGCGGTGGCGGTTCTGGTAATGGTGGTAATGGTTCCGGTGGAACTGGCAACCACCCCTGGTGGCGGTTCTGGTAAAGTAAAGTTCTTTAAATATAATTTAAGTTAAAATTATATAATGTTAAATTTAGTGAATTGGGAAATAACTATTCTCCATTCACTACTTTTTTAAGTCTTTAATTGTCGTTGAAGATTTAAAATTGTAAGTTAATTAAATTAGTATATGAAAAAAATTATTACGTTTATGTTTGCGCTTGTGCTCTTCTTTTCAGCAGGAAGTGCTTTTGCTGGCGCTCCATGGAATGGTACGGGAGGGGATTGTACTCCAACTGTTGCCATTGGAAATTATTCGACTGGTACTGGTGTCGGAAATGGAAATTGGGGATGCTGGACCCTTAACTCTGTGCAAGGTGGTGCGGGGGATGTTATTAATGTCAGTGTGTATTACCATAACTCAAGTCAGAGTAATGCAACAAACACTAAAGTATCAATCTCACAAAATACGAGTGGGTCTGCTTCAGTGCACTCTTTTACGGGAACAATTACTTCTGACCAAGGTTCTGAATCAGGAACGGTAACGCTTAATCTTTCATCAGCCCAGAAAGTTACTTTTGGTGATGCGCAGTGGCAACCTATCTCAGGACAGAAGACAAGTTTTTCAAGTAAAACAGTAAATATTGGGACTGTGCAGCCAGGATGGAATGATTACGGATCTGTTATCTTTTCATTCTATGTAGATAAAGTTGCTGTACAGCAGAATACGCTTTCTGTTACTACTGATGCTATCAATCAAAATTCAGTAACAAGTAATAGCGCATACGTTACTGGTTCATATTCATACCCAAATAGTAGTTCCGTTTCTACCTGGTTTGAGTATGGAACAAATAGTTCTCTTAAGACCGGCTCGCTTGTTACGAGTGCTTCTTTTGGGACGACACTTTCAAACCTTCTTCCAAATACGCAATACTTTTACAAAGCATGTGCGCAAACTTCAACGACATCAAAATGTGGCAGTACTGAATACTTCACCACTCAAAGTAATACGACAAATAATTGTACCATTACTTCTTTCTATGCAAGTTCAAATAATATAACTGCGGGGAATCCAGTAACGCTTACATGGACAAGCACTGGTAATTGTGGACCTTTCTACATAAATGGAATCCAATCAACATCACCATATGTAGTGTACCCATATACTTCGACCAATTATGTCCTTACCACAAGTAACGGGCAATCAAGCTCACAGTATGTAACTGTCGGTACTGTCCAGCAATATGCGTGTGTGATTACTGCTTTCTCTGCGAACCCAAGTTATGCTGTATCTGCGGGTGCCCCGGTAACATTGTCATGGAGTAGTACAAACTGTAACACCCTTTCCCTTAGTGGAATTGGGAATGTAGCACAATCTGGAAGCCAAATAGTATATCCATACAGTAGTACAAACTATGTACTTTCTGCGACTGGAAATAATGGATCAGACTCAAGCTCACAGTACGTGACGGTGAATGGAAATAATAATTCAAATCCAACAGTCACTACAAATTATCCGACATATGTTGGGCAAAATAGTGCAACCCTTTCTGGGTATGCAAATAGTAATGGAGGAAATATGAATGCATGGATAGAATTTCCTTGTTATGGAACACAGTATGGTAATACATACGGTACTACAAGTACAAGTATTTCATCTCGCGTGTACTCGCTTTCACCAAATACGACTTACACATATTGTGCCGCAGCGCAGAATACTTCTTCTGGTCAAATCGTACGTGGGTCACAAATGTCTTTTACAACAGACGGTGGTACAAATAATTATGTAAATGCACCGCTGGTGAATACCTACGCTGCGACGTATGTAAACCAAGAAAGTGCACAACTAAATGGTTATGTGGATGCAAATGGTGCATATACAACACGATGGTTCCGTTATGGAACGACTCGTGGCTCACTGTATCTTTCTACAAATACGACTAGTCAGGGGACAAGTGCACGAAGTATTTCTGACACTGTTTCAAGCCTTTCACCGAACACTACCTACTATTTCCAGGCTGTTGGCCAAAATAGTTATGGTACTACATACGGTGATATCCTTTCATTCAGTACCGCTACATCAATTCTAAATAATGGTGGCTCAACGAGTGCGCTCACTACTATTGCGACAAGTGTGGGCACAGAAAGTGCACAATTGAACGGACTCCTTCTTAACACTACAACGTATAACACAAGTGTATACTTTGAGTACGGAACGACTGTTGCGATGGGTAGCCGTACAACAAGTAAAAACCTTGGGCTTGGGACATCACTTTCATTCTCTGATTATGTTTCAAATCTTGCACCAAACACAATCTACTTCTATCGTGCCAACGCAGAGAATCCAAACGGAACTGCAAAAGGAACGATTGAAATATTCCGTACAGGGAAAGCTGGTGGAGCAACAACAACTACACGTATTGTAAATACGGTGACTCGTGTCGGTGCAGAATCTCCAATCATGCTCAAGATTGAAAATAAATATGAAATGATCGCAGTGGGTGACGTCGTGGAGTACACTGTGACGTATAAAAATATTGGAAGTGCTAAACTAACTCATCCACTTCTTCAGGTGGTAGTGCCAAAGTATCTTTCATACACTAATGCATCTCGTGGTACGTACGAAGCAAGCACTGCGACACTTTCTGTGCCTCTCGAAGATCTTCTTCCTCAAGCAGGTGGAGTAGTATATGTGCAGGCAAAAGTAATAAGCCTTCCTGAGAATCATTCACAAGTAGTCACGACTGCAGTGCTTACCTATACAACACCAAACAATGCACAGGAAAATGCAATGGCGTATGTACTCAATCATGATAATGGAATGAATCTTTCTAATACTAACGGCAATAGTCTTGCTGGTGCAGCATTCCTTGCAGGCTGGTTTGGAAATGGCCTCGTCTGGTGGCTCCTTATCCTCATCATCATCTTGCTCCTTATTCTTATCATTCGTAACTATTACCGTGATCAAGAATACCGACGTGCAAATCCACGTACTAATCACATAAATCATACCGATCTTCCTCATTAAGAGAAAGAAATAGTGTACACAAAAAGCAATCAGAAATGATTGCTTTTTGTGTGTTGTGTGGTATCGTTAAAAGAAATAATTCTAATCTAAATTAATTAAAATATGAATCAGATATTTCCCATCCGTATGCATGCCCGTGTTTCTTGGGCATCATGGCTTTCTATTGCTACGCTTGCACTACTTACTTTGTTGGTACCATATTGTGTCAAAATGCACAGTATATACACCACCCAGTATGTTTTTACTATTATGCTTGTCCCGGTACTTCTTGCGCGAGCTATCGAGCTTGCCTCAGAGCATCATGCGACACTATTTGATTATTTGTTTACTGGCATGATTCTTTTTATTTCTGTGCCAATTTTAATTGTGTTTGGAACGTTCATTGCCATTATTATTTTTATCTTTCCACGTACTAAATATGTAATGTGTTTTGTCGGGGCAACGGTAATCCTATTTTTACTTGGCGTACGAATTACGCATAAAGGGAAAAGACCCGCAGGACAAATTTGTTTATTTGCAAACCATTCTTCTTTTATTGATTATTTCCTTATTGTGCATGCAATGGGATATCGACCTTGGAAAGTAGTGTATGGTACTAATCTCCATAAATATCCGATACTTCGTTTTTTTATGAAACGTATTGGGATTGGAGTAGATCGGAATTCTTTTCGTTCTAAGAGTGTTGCACATAAAATGATTGAGGATGCGGTAAAAGCTGGTTTCAGTATTGGTGTTTTTCCCGAAGCAACTCGTCGTCGTTCCTATCAGAATCAAAAAGTATTACCATTTAAAAGTGCGGTCTTTGCGATTGCATTAGAAAATGGTGTGTCTATGGCTCCTGCCGTTTTTGATTTGCCGATGAATTATAGTAAGCCGGATAAACCATTTCCGTTTACTCCTATTACGATTAATGTTATTTACGGTGATGTTATTGATGTTTCTGGAAAAGATGAAAAAGAAGTGAGTAGTTTTGTCCATGAGTGGATGGAACAAAAATTGTAATCATGAAATTTAAAATAAAAGGCGGTCTGTCATGGACCGTCTTTTTTTATGGGTAAAATGGTATACTTGGCATATGGCGACGAAAGACAATAAAAAGGCAAAAACGTTGGTACTCCTTGATTCCCATGCGATTATCCATCGTGCGTACCACGCCCTCCCAGACTTTGTGAATTCAAAGGGTGAGCCCACAGGAGCCTTGTATGGCCTTGCGACGATGCTGATGAAGATAGTTGCAGAGCTTAAGCCAGACTATATTGTGGCGTGTTATGACTTACCTAAAAAGACTTTTCGCCATGAAGCATATGATGCATACAAAGCAGGACGTTCAAAGACAGATGAAGCCCTCGTCGCGCAACTAATACGTTCTCGTGAATTATTTACTGAGCTTTCTATTCCAATGTATGATCTTGCTGGTTTTGAGGCAGATGACATGCTCGGTACTATTGTAGAGCAGGTCGGTGAATATAAAAAAGACAAACCCAAAATTATTATTGCGTCCGGCGATATGGATACACTCCAATTGGTAAAAGGGGATGAGGTGCAAGTGTACACGTTAAAGAAAGGAATCAATGACACTATTTTATATAACCAAGAAAAAGTAGAGGAGCGTTTTACTTTTCCGCCAGCTTTATTGCCAGACTATAAGGGGCTTCGTGGTGATCCATCAGATAATATTATTGGTATCAAAGGTATTGGTGAGAAAACAGCCACAACGATTATCGGTACATTTGGTACGGTAGAAAATTTATACAAAGAAATAAAAACAGCAAAAGGATTAGTAAAAGCAAAAGAAATAGGGCTTACCGAACGCGTAATAAAATTAATTGAAGATGGTGAGGATGAGGCACTGTTTTCTAAAACACTTGCGACGATTCGTCGTGATGCACCGATCACCTTTACCATGCCAGAAAAATCTTGGCAGGATACTGTGGATGTAAAAAAGGTGGAAGACTTTTTTCGCACGCTCGAATTTAAGACATTGATTGAGCGATTTAAGAAAACGGTAATAGGGGAGCATGCGGTCACTCAGCCTGCTCAAGCAGTTACCGAAAAAATAGAAATAGCATATGATGCTGAAACAATGAAACGCCTCCAGGTGGCGCTCTGGCTCCTTAATTCTGAGCTTTCAAATCCGAGTATTGATGATGTGCTTCATTATAAAAATTTGAAAACTATTGAGGCAATTGAAACACAAATACTGACTGATATTAAAAATGCAAAACTTGAATATGTATTAAATGAAATTGAAGTACCCCTTATTCCAATTATTGAAGAAATGCATACAGCAGGGATTGCCGTTGATGTTGCTTATTTAGCAAAACTTGGCAAAGAATACCATACTGAACTTTCAAAGCTTGAAAAAGCGATCCATGGCTATGCCGGAAGGGAATTTAATATAAATTCACCAAAGCAGTTAGGGGAGGTGTTGTTCGATGAAATGAAATTAGTTCCTGAAGTAGTCGGTTCAAAAATGAAAAAGACTGCAGGTGGCGCACGATCGACTCGCGAGAGTGAATTAGAAAAGCTTCGCTCCGCGCATCCAATCATTGATGAATTATTTAAATATCGAGAATTACAAAAGTTACTTTCGACCTATATTGACACCATTCCACAAATGGTGAACAAAGAGGATGGCAGATTGCATGCAGACTTTATCCAGGCCGGAGCTGCGACTGGGCGATTTTCCTGCGCGAATCCAAACTTACAAAACATTCCAGTAAAAACAGAATTGGGTAAAAATATTCGGTATGCATTCGTTGCAAAAAAGGGTTCACTCTTTGCGTCATTCGACTATTCACAAATTGAACTCCGTATTGCAGCACTGCTTTCACAGGATGAATATTTTATTAATGTATTTCGTGCAGGGAAAGATATTCATAGTGCGGTTGCTATGAAAGTATTTGGGGTAGAAGAAAAAGATATTACGAGCGAAATGCGTCGCCGAGCAAAAGTAATAAACTTTGGTATTTTGTATGGCATGGGAGTTAATGCACTTCGTCAGAATTTAGGAGGGGAGCGCAAGGACGCACAAATTTTCTACGATAACTATTTCGCGCAGTTTCCAACGATTGCTGCGTATTTAGAAGGGGTAAAAGAATTTGCAAAAACTCATGGATATACCGAGACGCTCTTTGGCCGCCGAAGATATTTTCCCGGAATTAAATCAAAAATCCCGTTTATCAAAGCGATGGCTGAACGTATGGCAATTAATGCGCCGATTCAAGGGACTGCTACTGCTGACATCATAAAGATTGGAATGATTCGTGCACAGAAAAAATTGCAAGAAAAAAACCTTCTTAGTAAGGTGCATTTAGTTCTTCAAGTTCACGATGAATTGGTATATGAAATTGATGAAAGTGTACTTGAAGAAGCTTGTGCGATTATTGAGCACGCTATGAAGGATGCGATACCTACAGAATTTGCAAAAGACCTTAAATCTGTTCCTTTGGAGGTATCAAAAGGTGTTGGAAAATCATGGGGGGAGTTGAAATAGCCTCCTTCGCTTTATAGTTACTTTTTGATACAATTATTACTATGACTGACAAACAACCAATTGAATCCCATAAAAAGCTCACAGAAAGCACACTCATTAACTTTGTGCTATCGCACTCATATTTAATGTATTTTTTTGCAATCCTGTTTGGGATGATTTTTGATGTCGTTTTTCCAACATTCATTTCTTTTAAACCTTTTTCTTTTATGGGTGTCTGGCTAATGCTGCTGGGAAGCTTGCTTGCGTATTGGGCGCAATCTACTTCTAACTGTACAAAAAAGGAGGTAGAAAATGGTGCGGAAAGAGACTTTGCTCGTGGTCCGTATAAATACAGTCGCAATCCTACACATATAGGATTATCTCTTGCGACACTCGGGTATGGGGTGATTAGTGGATCACTATTTATTATTATATTTATGCTTATTGCTTTCTTTCTTACAAAATTTATTTTCTTAAAAAAAGAGGAAGCATTACTTGAACAAAAATATGGTAGAAAATATTGTGAATATAAAAAGAAAGTACATACCTGGATATGATCTACCTTCTGTACGGAAATGACCTAAAACAAAAAAGAGCAAAAGCTGAAATGCTTTCCAAAGGAGCGTCAGTAGTAACTGTAATAGCTCGACAGCTCAATAAAGATATACTTATTTCATACGCAGCGCATGTATCACTATTTGGTGATTCATACGTCATATTGTTGCCGGGGGCAATAACTGAAGCAGAGGAGGTGTTTTCTAAAACAATCCTTACTACGTGTGCTGAATCAAAAACTATATTTATTTTTATTGAAGATACGCTTCTTGCGACAAAAGTAAAAGAGTATCAAAAGTATATTACTGAAGCCATAAAGTGTGAGGCCCCAAGTGAAAAAATAGTAAAAACGAATCCGTTTGTGCTCACTGATTTTTTTGTTCAAAAAGATAAAATTAATGCGTGGGCTACGTATCTTTTACTGATTGAAAAAGGTGAAAGCCCTGAGGCGCTTGCCGGAATGCTCTTTTGGAAAATAAAAACAATAATTACAAAAAATGAGCGTAGCAATTTTTCTAAAAAGGAACTTACTCATGCATCATGGAAGCTTGTTGCACTCTATCATGCGGGGCATGAAGGAGTGGGTGATATGAAAATAGGGCTTGAGCAATATATTCTTGAAACACTTGCATAAGGTATAAGAAAAGGCCTGGCAGATACTTCCCAAATATGAGGAGGATGTGCCAGGCCTTTGCCTAAATAAAAGAACATAGTGTACTGTATCTCTATCCATACAATATACAATAAAGAACGAATGGTTATCGTTTGTAAAATGTAGATAACATACGTACTTGAGTATAGTATAAATCAAATATGATTATATAACAAGGTGTTTGTGCGCCCGGTAGGAATCGAACCTACGACCATCTCCTTAAAAGGGAGCTGCTCTACCGACTGAGCTACGGGCGCGTATTTGTGATACACTAAAAAGTAACATATTTTATGGGAAAAATCAATAAAAAACACATAGTGCTCATTTTGCCTGATATTCGCAGTGCCGAAAACGTAGGGGCTATTTTCCGTACGGGTGATGCAGTGGGTGTTGCTCATGTGTATATCACCGGTTATACGCCATGCCCTGTCGACAAATTTGGACGAGCCAGAAATGACATTTCCAAAACAGCCCTTGGTGCCGAGCAAACGATCCCATGGAGTTTTCATAAAAGCACCACAATGCTTATAAAAAAATTAAAAAAAGATGGGTATACTATTGTCGGACTTGAGCAGGATGAGCGTGCTACTGATTATAAAAAGTATCGTGTGTCTTCGGCGACGGCACTTATTCTTGGTAATGAAGTGCTGGGTATTGATAAAAAAATTAGAGCATCATGCGATGCTCTAATTGAAATACCAATGAAAGGGGAGAAAGAATCACTCAATGTGTCTGTCGCTACTGGCGTGGCACTTTTTCGTATACTCGGTATTTAGTTTGGTTGTCACTAATTTGGGATACCGTTTTTTAAATCGGTAATTGGTCCACCGTTGCTCCCGCTCATATCAAGCGTATCTCCTTTGTTATATTTTGCGCCACCGTTTACTCCATCGGTGTATGGAGTAATAAATGGTTTGTCTACGGAGGCGTGCTTTGTCCCGCCAGCAAGATACCAAATTACAAAGAAAATTACGATAACGATAAAAATCAAACCAAAATCTCCAATTCCACCACCTCCACCTCCGTGTGACATATATAAAAATAAATTAAGTAAATAATATTTGATGAGTGTCGCAGAAATGTGCACTTCTGCCACCGATCACTTTTCGTAGTATACCACCTCTACACCCACGCTTGCCACAGGTATTTCCTGTTCTTCTGTATACATTGTGTGCATGGTGGAAATTTCCTTTCTTTCCGGCAACATCACGATAATCGCTTGTGGAGTCACCACCGAAATCGATTCCTTTGTTGAGCACTACCTTCATTGCTGTATGTAACTTTTTTATCTGTGCCGGTGGAATGGATCCGACGACAGAAAGTGGGTGGATGTCGGCGAGCCAAAGCATTTCATCTGAGTAAATATTTCCAATACCAGCAATAGTAGATGGATCCATGAGAACACTTTTTATTTTACCGTTTTGTTTTTTGTATAGTGCTTTAGTAAAAAGGGGAATAGTGAATTCTTTTACGAGTGGTTCTGGCCCTAGATTTTTTAAGTGAAGTGTTGCGGCGCTGTTACTTGTCGGAAAAAGGGTGACCTTTGCAAATTTGCGCGAATCACATAGTACTAATTGCCTGCCATCTGAAAGCGTGCAGACAAAATGAATGAATCTATTATAGGGGTCACGAAGATTATTATTACGTTCATCTTTGTGCACGCTCCATGTATTTTCTTTTTTATCATACGCATATTTTCCAATCATGATATGCCCAGTCATTTTCATGTGAATGAGCATAGTGTCTCCAGTAGAGAGATGAATGAGAATATTTTTTGCTCGGCGCTCTACCTTGAGTATTGTCGCACCGAGTATTTTTTTAGTAAAGCCCATAAAAAACTTTTTACTTTTTATAGTATCCTCGAAATCTTTTCGGGATACCGTCTCTTTTGCAAGGTCTGTCCAGACGGCAGTAATACGAAGCCGGGGGAGTGCTTTTTGTAATCCGGTAACGGTAGTAGTGACTTCAGGCAATTCTGGCATATATTTTTGTATTACATTCCGAGTATTTTGAGTGCTTCTTTGACGCGGGCACTGGTGTCTTTTTTGGTGTCTATTTGTTTTAGTGCTTCACGAGATTCGCGTTCGCCATAGCCGAGAGACTGAAGAGCGAGGAGCGCATCGCTTTCATCGCGAAGATTATTTGTATTGGTGTAACTGCCACGTTTGAGTATTTTATCTCGGAGCTCGATGACGATACGTTCTGCTGTCTTTTTTCCAATACCAGAAACTTTTGTAAGGTAGGCGGTATCACCCGTAGCAATTGCTTCGGAGAGACTTTCGACTGAAGTGATACTCATAATACCTATTGCTGATTTTGGCCCAATACCAGAAATTTCGAGGAGGAGCTCAAAGAATTGCATATCATCCATACTATTAAATCCATAGAGGTCGAGCGCATTTTCACGAACTGCCATATAAGTCCAAAATGATGCTGATTCACCAAATCTACAGCCTGCGATACTTTCTGTCGAAAGAAATACTTTGTATCCTACGCCAGCAACATCGACGATAGCGAATTTGTCTGACATATGGATGATGGTACCTTCGATGTGAGAAATCATGTGTATATAATAGCATATTTGTATATTTCATTACCTCATTTGATAATTACGGTTTTTGTGCTATAGTAGGTACATCTGGTTTTGCTCGTGTCTCGGGCACTATCGGCAATCATCTTGAACATTTTTATAAACTAAATTTTAAACTAATGCCAATTACACAATCAGCAAAAAAGGCACTTCGCGGATCAATGAAGAAAAAGGCCGTGAATGACCGCCGAAAGAAAGCCCTCAAAGAAGAAGTAAAAAACATTGAGAAGCTCGTAAAAGACAAGAACAAAGCCGAAGCAAAGAAAGCATTATCAAAAGCATACAGTGCAATCGATAAAGCTGCGAAGAAAGGAGTAATCAAAAAGAATACTGCATCTCGCAAAAAGGCTCGCCTTTCAAGAATCACAAAATAGTCTTTAAAATAGGACTGCAAAACCTCCCCTTATCAGGGGAGGTTTTGCTTGGTATACTATATATATGGAAACACATACAGACACATTATTATTCTTTTACGGAGCAGATTGCGAACACTGCAAAGATATGGAAGGACTCGTTGCTCGATTAGTAGCAGAGGGGGTACCTATTGTGCACAAGGAGGTGTATAACGATAAAGACAATGAGAGCCTTTTGGTCTCGCTCGATACTGAGCCATGTGGTGGCGTACCATTTTTCTATAATACAAAAACCAAGCACTCTATCTGTGGCGAAGCCTCATACAAGGAATTAAAAGAGTGGGCAAAGGGCGAATAAAAAATTTGTGATCCCGGCAGGGTAATCTCGACTATCGTCGCGGGTACTTTTCTAATAGCGAAGCTATAAAGAAAAGTCTTTCGCTTCCTGCACACGAGCAAAGTAGTTTGCTCGCTCGGAAACACAAAAAGCGCCGAAGCGCTTTGTTTGTGATCCCGGCAGGAATCGAACCTGCATCGCAACTTCCGCAAAGTTGCGTCC
>CAZTHH010000006.1:8829-15662 GCA_964613545.1 uncultured Candidatus Saccharibacteria bacterium | reverse complement strand
CGTTCTTCTGGATTGTTGTCTTTTTCAGAGAAGATAAGCTTGCCTTCTTTTGGAAGTGCAGAAATCATAATCACACTAATACGTTGACCGATGAGCTTCTTTAATTCTTTCAAGATTTTATCTTTGTCAGAATCTTCTACACGAGGGTAGTGTTCACTCTTAAGCTGTGAAGCAGGAAGGAATCCTGAGATACCTTGCCATTCAAGGATAAGACCTCCTTTGTTTGCCTCTTTAACGAGGATTTCAAGAACTGTCTTTGCTTTGATTGCTTTTTCAGCTTCACTCCAGATAAGTGCCTGCTTTGCTTCTTTGAGAGAAAGCTCGATGTATCCGTCTTCATTTTCAGCGAGGACAACCTTTGCCTTCACTACGTCACCGATAGCAACCTTGCGGATGATATCTTTTGCATTCATGAACTCACGTCCAAAAATGATACCAGTACCATATGGAGTAAGATCAATGTAAATAGAAGATTTCTGGATTGAAATCACTGGACCTTCTACGAGTGCCTCTGCGACAGGAGGGAGCTCTGTTTTATCGAGCATTTTACCAACACTTGAAAGTTCTACTTTCGCATGTTCTGCAATGCTTTCTACGATGTCTTTTGTTTCGTCTTTTTTCATAAATTAAAAAAACCGCACTAATTGCGGCGCATCTAGGGGTCTGCTTTGATTACTCATTACAGGATTAATTCCCAGATGGGCTAATAACAGAATTACTATACTATATATTTGGCTTTTATACCATATTGACGAATATTGTTAAATATGTATAATAAAGACAAATTTAACCAACCAAAAAAATGACAGAAATTGCTACCTCCGCCAGCCTTAGTGCTAAGTTTAATGAACTCGGTCAAAAGTATCGTTCATTTGTGATGACCATTGAAGATTTAATTATTTCAGGCAAAATGTCTGAGGAAGAATCTTTTAATGAAATTCAAAACATGATGGATTACTTTGAAAAACAAGAACTTGTCTTAAGAATTAACCACGGCTTCGTACCTTCTGCCGACATCCCTGTGGCAGTAGTGGATGACGCAGCAACTGTGGGAAGTTGTACTTAAAACTAAAGCAGAAAAAATCTTGCCACTTGTGTTATGTAACACAAGTGGCTTTTTTTATTGCGTGGACTTTGGTATACTACAAGCTATGATTATCACATATCTCGGAAAAGAGTGTTTCAAAATTCAGCAAGGCGATCTCGTCGTTGCATTGAATCCTATTAGTAAAGAATCAAAATGTGGAGAGAAGGTTTCTCGCTTTGGTTCACGTATTGCACTTTCGACAACTAATCACCCAGACTTTAATGGGATTGATAGCGTAGCACATGGAGATACAGTACCGCTTGCGCTTACTGGTCCTGGAGACTATGAAGTAGATGGAATTCTTATTAAGGGAATTCAAAATGAAGCGACAATTGGCGGGAAGAAATATATTAATACTATTTATTCTTTTTCTATTGAAGGAATTTCTGTCTGTTTCCTTGGACCACTTTCAAATGGCACACTTTCGGCTGAAGCTAAAGGTGCAATTGAAACTCCTGATATTGTATTTATTCCAATCGGTGGCGGAGATACTATCGGTGCAGCAGATGCATACAAGCTTGCGGTAGCGCTTGATGCAGGACTCATTATTCCAATGGATTATGATGAGAAATTACTTAAAGCATTCCTAAAAGAAGGTGGCCAAGATAAAGTGGCTCCGCTTGATAAGCTCACTATAAAAGCAAAAGAACTCATTGGTCGCACTGGTGAAATTATTGTATTACAGGCATAATATACATATGAGAAAATACATTGCTACATTAAAAGAAAAACCAGAACACGTACGCAAGCAGGCGCTTATGGTCGCGATGGCTGTGTGTATGACAATCGTTGGTTCAGTGTGGATGTACAGTCTTGGTACTAGTTTTGGTAGTACCAATGTAGTGGCACAGACAGCTGAAGAAGTAAAACCGCTGACACTCTTTGGTAGTAGTTTGAAAAATACGTACAAGAATATGGTGGCAAGCGTCGGTAATGCACCAGTAGTAGGAGATAGTGCAACGGAAGTTGTCCCAATAACCCCAATAAATAATCAATAATATATGGCAAAAGGAAAAGAAGTACCAGTAGAAGAAAAAGCTCCGCATCAGAATGTAGTATCAGTAAACATTAGTACTGAGATGAAAGATTCATTCATTGACTATGCAATGAGTGTGATTACTGATCGTGCGCTTCCAGATGTGCGTGATGGATTAAAGCCAGTGCATCGTCGTATTTTGTATGCAATGCATGAAATGGGACTTACCTATAGCTCACGATTCCGTAAATCTGCTGCAGTAGTGGGAGACGTGCTCGGAAAATACCACCCGCACGGTGATGTCGCTGTGTATGATTCTATGGTGGGTATGGCACAAGATTTCTCCTATCGTTATCCGCTCATCTTTGGACAGGGAAACTTTGGTTCTATTGATGGTGATGGTGCTGCGGCGATGCGTTATACAGAAGCAAAAATGTCTCGTATTTCTGGTGAACTTCTCCGTGATTTGGAGAAAAATACTGTGGACTTCCGCCCAAACTATGATCAAACTCGTAAAGAGCCAAGCGTGCTTCCGACTGCCGTGCCATCACTACTCTTAAACGGCACACTCGGTATTGCTGTGGGTATGGCGACAAATATTCCTCCGCACCATTTGGGCGAAGTAGTAGATGCGACACTTCATCTTATTGAAAACAAAGATGCGACAACAGAAGACCTCCTTCAATTTATTAAAGGTCCCGATTTCCCAACAGGAGGAATTGTCTATGGGCAAGCTGACCTCGTGCATGCATATTCTACCGGCCGTGGTGGTGTGGTGACTCGTGGTGAATCTGAAATTAATGAACAGAAAAATGGAGTATTTCAGATTATTATTACTTCAATTCCATACCGTGTAAATAAATCTACTCTCATTGAAGCGATCGCGACACTTGTACAAGAAAAGAAATTAGAAGGCGTGAAAGGGCTTCGTGATGAATCTGCAAAAGATATTCGTATTGCGATTGATTTAAAGACTGGAGTACATCCACAAAAGGTACTTAATTATATTTACAAGCACACTCAACTCGAACAATCATTTAACTTCAATATCGTTGCGCTCGTCGACGGTGTACCTCAGACACTTTCACTAAAAGGACTTCTTTCAGAATTCGTTGGGCACCGTGTGGTAGTCGTAAAACGCCGTACGGAATTTGATTTACAAAAAGCAAAAGACCGTGAGCATATTCTCCTTGGACTTAAAAAAGCGCTCGATCATATCGACAAAGTAATTTCTGTTATTCGTGCGTCAAAAGATACTGCAACTGCAAAATTTAATTTGATGAAAGAGTTTAAATTCTCTGATCTCCAAGCGACAGCAATTCTTGAAATGCGTTTGCAAAAGCTCGCAGGACTCGAGCGAAAGAACGTAGAACTCGAACTCAAAGAAAAGCAAGCACTCATTGCTGAGCTCGAAGCACTCCTCGCCAGCCCAAAGAAAATGCTCAAGGTAATAAGTGGTGAACTCGAAGCAATTAAAGAAAAATATGCTGATGAACGCCGTACTCGTGTGGTCAAAGGTGGAGTGAAGGCAATCAATGAAGAAGATTTAATTCCTGAAAAAGAATCAGTCCTCGTCTATACCGCAGGTGGCTACGTAAAGCGTACTGATCCATCTGAATACCGCGCACAAAAGCGTGGTGGCGTTGGTGTGGTGGATATCGAGCCAAAAGAAGAAGATTTTGTGACCATGCTCCTTTCTGCAAATACTCACAGCGAGCTTCTGTTCTTTACGAATCGCGGAAAAGCATATCAGATCAAAATGTATGATATTCCCGAAGGTAAGCGTGCGACAAAAGGGAAGTCTATTATGAATTTCATTTCACTTGAAGATAATGAAAAAGTGACTTCAATTCTTCCAATTTCAAAAGAAACAAAAAAGACAGTTGAATCACTTATGATGGTGACAATGCTCGGTGTAAGTAAAAAAGTTTCTGCAGAAAGCTTTAAAGATGTACGCCGTAGTGGACTCATTGCAATCAAGCTTGATAAAGGTGATGAGCTCGTCTCAGTATTACCGATTACAAAAGGTGATGATGTTATGCTTGCCACAACACTCGGACAGTCTATCAGATTTAAAGAAAGTGATGTGCGTGAAATGGGTCGCTCTGCAGGAGGCGTCCGCGCAATGAAATTATCAAAAGGAGATTTCGTTATTGGTGTGGATAGAATTCCAAAAGGCGAGACAAATCTCGCACTCCTTACCCTCGGTGCGCAAGGTCTCGGAAAGAAAACTGGCGTCAAAGAATATAAAGCACAAAAACGTGGAGGAAGTGGAATCAAGACGGCAAAAGTAACTCCAAAAACAGGAAAGATTATTGTCGGTAAAATTGTCGGTGATGAAAATGAAATTATTGCAGTCTCACAAAAAGGGCAAGTGATTCGTGTAGACCTAAAATCAATTCCGACAAGTGGAAGACAAACTCAAGGTGTCACTATTATGAAGCTTCGACCCGGCGATTCTATCGCATCTATTACGTGTTTGTAGTATAATTAAATACATGTTTGTAAATCCAGAAAAAAATGTCGCACAGCTCGGGCTTATGCCAGGGATGTGTGTCGCTGACCTCGGCTGTGGCACTGGAATGTATGCACTCTCTTGTGCGACACGAATTCCAAATGGAAAAGTGTTTGCTGTTGAAATACAAAAAGGACTCCTTAGTTCTCTTTCTCAGGAAGCAAGTGATAGAAAATTAAATAATCTTCATACTATTTGGGGAGACATTGAAAGTGTTGGTGGGACAAAAATGGCAGATAATTCAATTGATGTATGTATTGTATCAAACGTACTATTTCAAGTTGAAAATAAAGAGAATTTTCTGAAAGAAATTACTCGAATTATAAAAAAGGGTGGCAAGGTCCTCATCGTGGATTGGGCAGATTCTTTTAATAGTATGGGACCAATAAAAGAAAAAGTAATTTCAAAAGAAAAAGCTCAGACACTTTTTACCAGTAAAGGATTTGTACACAAAGAAGATATTATTACTGGGGACCATCATTATGGTATAATTTTTACATATGCAAAATAAGTTTCAAACTATTTTCCTTGGTGTGTTTCTCGCGTTTTTTGTATTTGCAGTTATGATATTTGCAGGCATTCTTCCAATTGGCAAATCAAAATCTGCACAGAGTGCGATCGTCGGGAATGTAACTATTTGGGGGACATTTCCATCATCAGCACTTTCTCCAATTGTGCGTGATATGAATAGTAAGAATAAGAATTTACGTGTGAGCTATCAGTATCATGATGAGCGTAATTATCAGCAGGATTTAATTGAAGCATTTGCACTCGGAAAAGGCCCTGATTTATTCCTCGTGTCTGATGATATGCTTGTTCGCAATACACCATTTCTCTCACAATTACCGTACGTGTCATATCCAGAGAAAGCATTTAGAGATACATTTATTGATGGGGCAGATATATTACTTGGTTCTACTGGACTGCTAGGAATGCCAGTGGTAGTAGATCCGCTGGTGCTGTATTACAACAAAGACCTTCTTGCCAATGAAGGTATCGCAAAGGTGCCAGAATCTTGGGATCAATTATTTGACCTTAGTAGTAAGCTTACAAAGAAGCAATCTGATGGGACAATTAATCAGAGTATGATTGGACTCGGTGGATTTGAAAACATAAATCATGCAAAAGATATTCTCGCACTATTACTCCTTCAAAGTGGAGATCCTATTACTGAGCGTGTGCCAGGAAAAGATAGCGTTATTGCAGTAATGAAAAATGCTTTTGGATTACCTGTCTCACCACTTGAATCAGTGCTTTCCTTCTATACTTCATTTGGTACTGCGACGAGCGATGTGTATTCATGGAACAGAGGATTACCGAATTCAAAAGAACTGTTTACTGCAGGGAAGCTTGCCTTCTATGTGGGGCGTGCGAGTGAACTCTTTAGCATTGAATCCATCAATCCAAATTTAAGTTTTGATGTGACAAAAGTATTTCAAACAAAAGGCACACAAACGACTCGCACCTATGGCAAGATATACTCACTGGGTATCAATAATAAATCTCCTAATGCTGTTGCGTCAGCAGGGGTAATGTCTTTGTTTGTCGTCCCAGACACATCAAAAGCACTTGCACTCGCACTCTCATTACCACCAGTACAGCGCACACTCCTTGCATCTGTACCGACTGACCCATATCTCTATTCATTTTATAAATCTGCCATTGTTGCACGAGGTTGGCTGGATCCAGACACTACTGCGACAGACACTATCTTTCGTGATATGATACAAAATATATTATCAAATAAATTCTCTGTACGAGATGCGGGCACAAAAGCTCATGGACAACTCGAGGCATTACTCCCAAAACAATAATATGAAAAAAACATTTTCTTTAATTTTTATTTTTCTTGCAATCGTACTAAGTAGTACTGTGGTGAATCCTGTCCCGCACAAGGTCTCTGCTGCTGATGAGTATGTAAAAGGGAAAGGGATTGTACCAGTGTGTAATAAAGGGAAGCTTACTGAAGTGCCTGTCCTTGATGCAGACGGAAAACCAGTAATGAAAGATGGTCCTAATGATACAAAAGTTCCACTTACAGAATGGGTATTAGGGGGTACGAAATGTGATTTTAATCAGGTGATGACACTGATTAATCGAGTCATCAGGTTCCTCCTTATTAATATTGCGACACCACTTGCTGCAATTATTTTTTGTTATGCAGGATTTAAATACCTTACTTCTGGAGGGAGCGAAGAGAGTACAAAGAAGGCAAAGCATATGCTGATAAATGTCGTCGTAGGGTATATTATTGC
>CAZTHH010000006.1:0-8729 GCA_964613545.1 uncultured Candidatus Saccharibacteria bacterium | reverse complement strand
CTTATGGGCTCATGGATACTTGCAAATGCAATCCAAGGCACGGTCAAAGATATTATCAGTACTAGTTAATTATATTTATGTGTACCAATACATTCACTACAATTGCAGATGTTATTAATTACCTCATGTGCACACTCATGCGCTCTGTGGTCCCACTCCTTATCACTGTTGCGGTAGTGGCATTTATCTGGGGAGTAATCCAAGCGTTCATTAATCCAGACAATGAAGAAGCACGAAAGAAAGGAAAGTCATACATGATCTGGGGAATTGTAGCGCTTTTTGTGATCACCACAATCTGGGGACTCGTAGGAATTCTCTCTGATACTTTTGGCCTTGGAACACCGCTTATTCCACAGCTTTCAAATACAAAATAGCTAGTACTTGTACTAGCCTTATGGTAAAATAAAAGCACATATGCCCTTTACTGCGGTCGCAGAACATCGGCACATTATTAACATATTATTATTTAATTTTTCATTATGAATAAATTTAAAAAAGTTGTTTCGTTGAGTGCGGTTCTCGGTGCAGTGCCATTCTTTGCTTTTGCAGTGGATGCTGATTCTATTTTATATACAATAAACAGAATCCTTAACATCGTTATCCCACTTCTTATTACTATTGCAGTGGTGTACTTTATCTGGGGTGTTATCCAGTACACTATCTCTCAGGATGAAGAAGCAAAGAAGGGTGCTCGCTCAAAGATCATCCAAGGTATTATTGGTCTTTTCATTATCCTCGCTTTCTGGGCACTCGTAGACGTTATCGGTTCTACATTTGGTCTTCAGAACACTCAGCTTGATCAGACAAAGATCCCTTGTATTCCAAACCCAGGTCTTGGTATTACTTGTTAATAGTTTTCTATTATGTATTTTACCCCTATTGCAGAAGCCAGCATTGGCACACTCATGAATAGTATCGAGCGGGTAGTTATTAACCCGCTGATACTCCTCATCTTTGCCTGTGCGGTGGTGTACTTCCTTTATGGAGTAGCGACATTCTTGCTCAATCCAACGAGCGAAGAAATACGCAAATCAGGAAAGAGCCATATGCTTTGGGGAATTGTGGGAATGTTCATTATGGTATCAGTATTTGGCATCATGCGCCTTATATTAAATACTTTAAATGAAGGGCATATCCAAGTCCAAGACAGTGGTGAGATAACCATCACCCCACAAGAGAAATAATAGATACATAGAAAAAAGCCACCCTTGTAGGAGTGGCTTTTTTTGAATGAATTCTGTGACTTATTTTTGATGCACAGAAGAAAGAAGTTTTACATATCATAACGCCCAACTGCACTCCCTCTACCTTTCAAAATGAATTTTTTTGCAAGTCCTATTTGAGTCTGTACTCGATTTGCAATTTCTTCATGTTCTTTGTGCGTAAAAGGATACCCAGCTCCATAACTTGCTTCATAAGTCTTAGTAAGCTCTTCTGCGTATGAATTAAGGCCCTCTTGAGTGATATTTTGAGCATTTACAATACAATCAATATGAGTAAATTCAATTCCAAAACGTTCTTTCATTTTAGTTTTGAACTCAGGAGTATTCATATCATCTCCATGATTAAATCCTAATAATTGTGTTGCAAATACTTTTCCTCCAATAAGAGTAGTTGCTTGTTTTCTTAAAGAAGTCTCAAGATTTCGTTTCATGTCTTCTGGCCTAAGTAATTTGTAGACTTCAGAGTCTACTATGTGCCAGTCTGCATCAATATGTGCTAGTGTGGGTTTTCGATTTTTGTCGAGTGCCTCAAACGCTTCAACATAAGAATCATTTTTACGATGACTTTGAGCAAACTCAAGACTGAAGAGTCCTAATTGGTAAAACCAAAGAAAATATAGTCCTTCTTCAAGCCAAATTCCTGTTTGTTCACCTAGGAAGAGGACTTGTGCTTTTTGAGCAGGATCAATTTTAAGCTTCGAGCTTTCCCATATAGTAAGGATACTTCCAACGAGCATAATGAGTAAGGATACTTTTTTCCAGAAGAATGATTGGTCGTCATATACTCCTGTAACTCTGTATACAAACTCAACAAGTAAAAAGAGTCCTATCCATACACCGATAGTGGTGAGATAGTTTAAAAATTTATCAGTTAGTATTGTTTTCATAATTATTTACTATAATTAGGAGTTAATACTAGATCTAAACTTCCAGAACTACCGTCTTGGCTTTTAAACATTTGTTGTTTATTGCCAGTAGTAATACCGATCCTGTCACTCATGTCTTCTGTGTTTTGACTACAGAATTCATCTCCGTTAGCATTTTTCATGCAATACTTTGTAGTGACTTTTTGGTAGCTAATGAGTTTACCTGCAGGGATGTCTACTGTGGTACCATAGGTACCAGTAAATTCTACATGTATTCTTTCTTCCATTACAACAGGGGCAGAGTTTTGACGTTGGTCGTTTCGCTCTGTTTGATTGTTGTTATGGTCGTTACTTGAATCATTTGAGGGTTTGAACATTGCATATAAAATGCAGAATACTACAAATGCGATGAGTGCTGCTAATCCAATTTTTACACCGGATGTTTTTGGGGTTTCTTTGGCGGGCTGACCGTGTGGGTCAGCGGGGCCATGAGGAGTGGTTGTCATGATTATTTAATTGTTAATTTGAGTATATTATACACCATACTGGCATAAAAGTCAAGTGGTAGGGGAGGGCAAAATACTTGAAAAATAAAGGGGAAATGTGCTATAGTGAGCTTCATGCCCGGGTGGCGAAATTGGTAGACGCATCAGTCTTAGGAACTGATATCGCAAGATGTGAAGGTTCAAGTCCTTTCCCGGGCACAAAAAACTACAACGTAGTTTTTTGCCGGGAGAAAGCAGAGTACTGCTTTCGTAAAGGAGTTGAAAAGGTTGAGTATATCGCACGCAACGAAGTGAGTACGATACGAAACCTATACCGCTCCCGTAGGGAGAAAGATTCCTTTCCTTGCAGTTTGATTTGTTTGCCCTGTTAGCTCAGCTGGTAGAGCAGCTCCCTCTTAAGGAGATGGTCGGGGGTTCGATTCCCTCACGGGGCACATTTGCCCGAGTGGTGAAATTGGTAGACACGCAAGACTTAAAATTTTGTAGCCGCAAGGCTGTGTGGGTTCGATTCCCACCTCGGGCACCACAAGAAAAATCCTCATATGAGGATTTTTCTTTTTTTTGAGACCTAGGGCAGAATCGCGTCTTACGGGCGCAGGTATTTTTCTGGCTTAAACACAGAAAAATCTTTCGATTCTGCCACAGAAGCAAAGCAGTTTGCTTATTCTAGAGACCTAGGGCAGAATCGAACTGCCGATGAGAGTTTTGCAGACTCTTGTCTTACCACTTGACGACTAGGTCATATATGAAACTTTCTTTACTATAAACGAAATAAGGCAAACTATCAACTAGCTTCGAAGAAGCTCATCGATCTTTTGGCGATTCTTTTCACCTTCATCTATTTCCACTTCTAAATAGGGAATCGGATTCATGTTTACCCGTTCACGGATGAATGCACGCATTTCACTCAGATTTCTCTTTATGAATCCGTATGCTGCCTGTTCTTTATCACGAGGAAGGACTGAGATGAGGATCGTCGCATTTTTACCCCCTTGTGCGAGAATCACACGGGTGACCGTAATCATGCTTGTCTTGCCACCCTCACGCTCAATATACGTAGCAGCTAGTTCGCGGATATGATTTGTTATTTTTTCGTTTCTAAATTCACTCATATAATAATTATTGTATAGTTAGGGTAAATACTTCAAGTACATCTCCGCCTGAAATCTTTGTCTTTGCTTCGATAAGGATTCCACATTCAGTACCTTCTTCTACTTCTTTTGCTTTCATTTTGTTTTGCTGGAGCGCAACGATCTTTCCGCGGCCAATCTCAAATTCTTGGCGGAGAATTCTCACTGTTCCTCCATCAACCACTTTGCCTGTAGTTACGCGGGCACCGATTACTTGGCGGTCTTTTGTCTCATTAAATATCTTAAGCACTTTAAGTGAGCCAATTACTTCAAGCACTTCTTTGCGTGGGCGACGTGTCTCTACTAACTCCTTGAGATAATCTGTGAGTTTGTAAATAATATCAAATGTTTCAATATGGATATGAAGGCTCTCATTTAAGTCACGAGCTTTTGGATCTATTTTTACATTAAAGCCAAGGACAATACTTTCAGAATCAGTCATTGCAGATTTTAGATCTGATTCGTTGATTGCACCCACTCCTTTTACAATAAGACGAAAGGCAATATCCTCAGTGTTCATCTTTTCCATTTCTTTTTCAAGCGCTTCAATAGTACCTGATACATCTGTTTTAAGGATGATTGGAATTACTTTTCCTGCCTGTGTTCCTTTTGCTGTCTGTGTGCCAGCTTGTGCCTCTTTGTTTTTTGTCTGGTATTCTTCTGCTTCCTTTTTGGTAGGAAATGCAGTAAAGATTGAGCCTACTTCTGGCACAGAATCAAAACCAACAAAACGGATAGGGGATGAGAAAGTCATTTCTTTTACTGGCTTACCGAGGAAGTTCTCCATAATGCGAGTTGTGGTAAGTGCAGTGCCTGATGCGACAAACATACCACTTGTAATAGTGCCATCTTTAATAACTCCGGTCGCTGAAATACCACGTTTTGGATCACGATGTGATTCAATAATTACTCCTGTCGCACCGATTATTGCGTTACCAGTAAAGCTTTGTAAATCAGCAACAAGGAGAATCATATCAAGGAGTTCATCTACACCAGTACCAGCTTTTGCTGAAATTGGGACAAACGGAATATCTCCGCCGAGCCCTTCAAGGTAAATACCTTTTTCGAGGAGATCCATTTTTGTCTTCTCAATATTTGCATTTGGTTTATCGATTTTATTAATTGCCACAATGTATGGAATCTTGCTTTCGATAATAGTATTCCATGCTTCCATGGTTTGCGCTTTTACTGAATCCTCCGCAGAGACGACGAGAATTGCAATGTCTGCAGTATGTGCACCACGAGCACGCATCTTTGAAAAGGCTTCATGTCCTGGAGTATCGAGGAATGTGATTTTTCGATCTACTTTGTGTTCATCTTTGTGGGTGACTTCGTATGCGGAGATATGCTGAGTAATACCACCCGCTTCTTTATCCACGATGTTTGTCTTTCTGATGTAGTCGAGGAGTGTTGATTTACCATGGTCCACATGACCCATCACCACGACTACTGGCGGACGCACTGTATTTGTTTGTGTATTTTTTTCTGGCATATTATTGTGCTTTTTTAAGTACGGATGCTTCCTCTTCGGTAAGTTCGTGATCCGAATTATTATTGGTAATCGGTTTTGCAAAGATACTCATACGGTCTCGTGCATACAAACTTGAGAGGACGACTCCGTTACCTTCATCGTTTAATAGAGCGATTGCAAATGATTGATTGCTTCCTGCATCAGGAAACGGATTAAAACGAGTTGTCGTAACATTACGAATGGTCTTTTTTAGTCTGGTATCTACCGTCACTAAATGCGCATTGATTTCTTTTTGTGTTTGTTCAACTTGCTTGATATGAGTTCCGATAATGCCGATTGCCTCTTCGAGGTCTTTTGCTTTTGTTCCAATAAAAAGACGCTTGAAACGGAGTTCAAGGCGTATAATAAGGACAAGGAGCAGGATAGAAATGAAGGCAAGTATAAGAATAGCAATTAAGGATGTACTCATATCCAAAGAGTATATACTAAATAAGCCTTTTTTACAATATATGCTATAGTATGAATATGAAGTTTTGGCAAGGGCTGCAAAACAAAATATATATGGATTATGCGGGTGCGGCACCACTCGACCCTCATGTGGGAAAGCTCGTGGCAGAATATACTAAAAAGTACTTTGGAAACCCGAGTGCAATCCACACGAGTGGCGTACAAGCAAAAAGAGTACTCGAGCAGGCACGTAAGGAAATTGCGAGCATGCTATTTGCTCATGCTGATGAAATTATCTTTACTGGAAGTGGTACCGAAAGTGACGCACTCGCAATCCTCGGCGTGGTTAATTCTTTTTTAGAAAATAACAAAGGAGTACTTCCTCATATCGTGACGACAAACATAGAGCATAGTGCAGTTCTTGAGTTGTGCAAGCAATTGGAAAAAGAACAAAAAATAGAAGTGACCTATGTGCAAGTAAATCCTCTCGGCACGGTGGAGGTGCAACATATAAAAGAAGCAATCAAAGAAAATACGGTACTCGTTTCGGTGATGTATGCAAACAATGAAATAGGCACGATACAGCCGATAAAAGAAATTGCAAAAGTAATTAGGCAGTGCAGAAGTGGAAAATATAGCTTTTCCGGGCACGCAGATTTTTCTGGTGAAAAATCTGCTCAAGTGTTCGTGCCGTCGCACTCACAAGCCCCTACAAAACTATATTTTCCACTTCTGCATACTGACGCATGCCAAGCGATGAATTATCTTGATACACACAATATAGATACGCTCGGTGTGGATCTCCTTTCGTTTAATGGCGCAAAGATATATGGCCCGCGTGGAATGGGTGTGCTGTACAAGAAAAGAGGAGTGACGCTCGCACCACTTTTTATTGGTGGTGGGCAAGAATTTGGACTTCGCAGTGGTACAGAGAATGTCGTCGGGGCATGTGGTATGGCGCTCGCCCTCTTTATTACAAATAAAATAAAAGAAAAAGAATCACCGCGATTGCAATTACTGCAAGAAAAATTCTTTTTAGGAGTGAGTGATATAGAAAAAAATACTGGGTATGAAATAAAAATAAATGGAAATACTGAAAATAGATTACCTAATAATGTAAATATTACTATCGCAGGAATTAGCAGTGAGCTCCTTGTGCTCGAGCTTGATGCCAAAGGAATCGCAGTATCGAGCAAGAGCGCGTGTAAGAGTACCGATGAAGAAAGCTCACATGTCATTGCTGCACTACGGCTAGCAAGTAGTGATACATTTTCTAAAGAGAGCCTACGATTTTCGTTTGGGCGGGAGACGACAGAAAAAGATATTGCTCGGGTATTGTCTGTGTTAGAAAAAATTTTATTCAAATACAAGAACTGGAAATAGATTTGACCTCTATGCTATAATGGATATATGGAAATAAAAGATCTAAATAAATCACAACTTATATTACTTACATTACTCGTTTCATTCGTCGTGTCTATCGCGACGGGTATTACTGCCGTATCTCTCATGCAACAGCTTCCTTCTGCGACAAAAGTGATCAATCGAGTTATTGAACGTACGATAAATAATGTGACGACGGCTCCTACAAAAGAAGAATCAACAAATACAACTATGGGTGACGGGGATACTATTGTAGATGTTTATTTACCCGAAGTGTCTGTCGTCCCTAATGCAAATGAAATTACTAATGTGGTACCAGCACCGCTCGGGCAAGGAGTGATCATCTCAGAAGTCGGATTGGTGCTTGTGGATAGCAGTATTCTGTTAGCAAAAGATGAGTATCAAGTAATGCTCAATAAAAAGTTATATCCAGCACAAGTATTAAAAAAGTTTGGTAATGGGTTTACGATTATCCGTATCATGAGTGGCGACAAGCCCAAAAATACTACAGGTACCGATACAGGAGGAGCAGGATCGCCCGAAACCAAAACAAATTAATTTACTAACAACTAATAAAATAAAAAATTCTTATGCCACCATTCAATCATTTTACAACCAAAGCAAAAGAAGCAATCAGAAAAGCACACGAGCTCGCTATTGAGCGTGGGCAGAATCATGTGAATTGCATGCATCTTATGACGGCGCTCCTCCTCCAAGAGGATTCACTGATTATTTCAATCCTCGACAAGATGGATGTAGATACGATGCTCCTCTCGGATAATGTGATTGAAATGATTGAGGCTCCAGAGAATCGTAATACTGTTTCGCCTTCATATCAGATTTATCTTACCCCAGATCTTGCACAAGTAATTGAGCAGTCTAGCAAAGTGGCTCTTGAAATGAAAGATGAATTCGTCTCTACTGAGCACTTATTTATTTCAATGCTTGAAGTGCCGGGTGAAGCAAAGGAACTTCTTTCAAAATTTAAAATTACACAAGAGCGTGTGATGGAAGTACTCGAGCTTTTCAAAAGTCAGAATGCACCAGAAGTAGCAAATACAAAAAAACCAAAACTCCTGACGAAGTTCACTCGTAACCTTACAAAGCTTGCTCGAGAAGATAAATTAGATCCAGTCATTGGACGTGATACAGAGATCATGCGTATTATGCAGATCCTTTCTCGCCGTACAAAAAATAATCCGATTCTCATTGGTGAAGCGGGGACTGGAAAGACTGCAGTGGTGGAAGCGCTCGCTCAGCGTATCGTCAAAGGCGACGTGCCTGAATCTTTAAAAGATAAAGAAGTGGTGTCACTCGACCTAGGACTCCTCCTTGCGGGGACAAAATACCGTGGTGAATTTGAAGAACGCCTTCGTGGCATGATGAAAGAAATTGAAAAAGCCGATGGAAAGATAATTTTATTTATTGATGAGATTCATACGATTGTAGGTGCTGGAAGTTCTGAAGGATCACTCGATGCAAGTAACATGCTGAAGCCTGCGCTCGCACGTGGAGAGCTCCGTGCCATCGGTGCGACGACGCTCAATGAATACCAAAAGCATATTGAAAAAGATCCTGCGCTTGCGAGACGCTTTCAGCCGGTGTATGTCGGTGAACCTGATGTAGAAGATACGATCTCAATATTAAGAGGTCTGAAAGAAAAGTATGAAGTTCATCACGGAGTCAGGATCACTGACGGAGCG
>CAZTHH010000005.1:0-15824 GCA_964613545.1 uncultured Candidatus Saccharibacteria bacterium | reverse complement strand
TGGCATAACGAGGTGCTTTACCTACCACTCCAAGTATTTCTTGTGATGAAAGTTCATCGACGCAAATCACCAGTCCGTCTGTACCGTACGGAAATTTTTCACGAACTTTTTCTACTTCTTTTATAAAAGAAAATACTTCGGTAAGATTTTTGGCAATTTTTTCATGAGTATCTACCGTAAAACCGAGCTCACGTAACAGCGTATGTTTTTGGGAATGAGTAGTGATAGTACTATCAGAAATTAAATCATACGCAAAGAAATCCAATTTTCTTGCTTTTGCAATTTGTGGATCAAGCTGACGCAGGCTTCCAGCGGCAGCATTGCGAGTGTTTGCAAATAGCTGGAGTCCAAGTTTCTCTTGCTCTTTATTGAGCTGTGTCCACACTGTTTTACTCATAACTACTTCTCCACGAATTTCATATACCCCTTTATTTGCACTAATAGTGAGCGGAATACTCTCGATCATTTTCAAGTTCTCAGTAATATCCTCTCCAATAAATCCGTCACCACGTGTTGCACCACGCACAAAAATTCCATTTTCATATATGAGTGAGACAGCCAGCCCATCTAATTTCATCTCACAAAAATAAGAAGGAGCAGTTTCGGGAATTAATTTACTGATTCTTTTTTCCCAATCGGTGACTTCTTCTTCACTAAATGCATCATTAAGTGAAAGCATTCTGGATGAATGTGTCACCTTTACAAATTTATCTAGTGGCTTCCCTGCGATACGATCAAGCCCTGTATCAATATGATACTGCGGATATGCTTTGAGTAAACTATTCAGTTCACGAGTGAGTGATTCATATACATCATCAGTTACTGCACGATCATTTTCTGTATGATATTTATATCGAAGCAGTGCAATCTCTTTTGCAAGAGCCTGTATTCTATTTTTGATTTCCTTTTTATTCATACTAATACATCACCTGCACTCCGCGCTCCACCTGGCGTGGATTCGTACTATCACATACATTATATCCTCTAACCGTTAGTGCAGTGCTCGCCCCACCTGTCTGATCCACTGTTGCCTTAAAGCAAGATTCAGACTTTGGCAATAGTGGTGAAGGAGTGATCGTATAATAATCACTCATCGTCTGAATGACAGTTAATGTCATAGGAGCACCCTTTGAATCAACTCCACAGTCAAATGTCCCTTGTGTAGAAGTCCCTCCACCGGTAGGATCCACTATCTGCACGAGGCTTTGGGTGTAATCATTTGGTTTATCTGCATAGAGCATGCATTCAACTGCCGTATCTGCTTCATAAAATGCAATTTGTGAATCACGCGCAATCGACGAAATCACCATTTCTTTAAACATACTACTCGAAAGTCCGATTGCAATACCCATCATCACGCTGACGAGAACCATCGTAAATAAAATTGCATATCCTTTTTGTGTGTTTCTTTTTTTCATAATTACCATACGAGCAAACTACTTCGAAGTACATACGACTTGAGTACTGTCCCATTTTGCCACTCTACGGTCACCACAACCTGGAGCTGATCGGTGCCATTTGTTCCACCTGATAAAACAAGAGCAACTTTACGCTTAAATCCTGAAGGAACAGCACTGGGCGCGTCATAATTATAATATTCACCCACCACTGGGGTCTCATGGAAATATAACTCTGGGCAAGTAATCGTACCAAATGTTGCAATCCCCCCTTCACACGTAACAATACTAATCGTAGGCTGCCAATTTGTCGCATCAAGCGTACAACCATCAGCACTATAGCATACTGTTTTAGCAGTAGTGGGAGCTCCTGTAGTAGGATACGTCCCATAATGATTTATGAATGAAACCCAGTCATTATTGAGTGTCGCAGTTGTGTCTTTGTCATTCTTAATATAATCCATTGCTTCTTGTGCAAGGTAGACTGCCGTTGATTCATTTTTTGCATAATTTGAAGTAAACAAGCTATCTGTCGTGAGTGTCAGCAGTGCATTTAATGCCAGCACTAATATAAAAATAGCAACCAACGTTTCAAGAAGTGTAAAACCACCTTGCGAAGGAATTCCTGTAATATACTTTTTTATTTTACTATATAGTGTGTGCATATAATTATTCAGTACTTCGCTGAGACGCAAGAGTTTGGAGCGCAAAAGTAGTTACCTTGCCACCAATATCCACTTTCCCTTTTATTATGATAATAGTACTTGGCTGAATTCCATCTGTTTTACTTGAACCACGGACAGTAAAACGCATATCCGTAATATCAATATCGGGAGCAGTCATATCACTACAGCCACCATTATTTGCATCACACATTTGAATCGAGGTAATTCCTGTCGTCGTATTTTTATACAATTGATACCCATTATTCTGGCTGGAACCATTGTACGGCATATAAGCGATAGCTGATCCACCAACACAATCATTTGTAGTACTTGCGGTAGAAAATCCTCCCACAGAATAACAGTATAAATCAGAACCCAAACGTAAATTACGAGATATCGAGTCCATCGCATAATTAACATTGTCCATCGCATATCGCACGCTTTTTGCTTTTTTTGCGGCATTACTCGTAATCAGCAGCGCTCCTACAGCAGCGAGCATGACCATCATGAAAATCGCCGTCGAGACCAAGAGCTCAATCAAAGTAAATCCTTTTTGGTTTTTATTTATAACTAATGTCATTTTATGATGTGCTAATTTGGCCAGTATTCCATATCGTAATTGTTTTCGTGTCACCGAGGGCAGAAGTCACCTCAATACTCACTTTCGAAATTGTCGCACTCGAACATGAGGTACTTCCCCCAGAAAGTAAACAAAAGGAAGGTTCAACTTTTGGGCGTGTAAATACAATATCAAGTGCAACATTTGTTGTAGCGCAATTTGTTGTCCCATTACTTGTGGTACAAATTTTACTAATTTTATCACTCGTGGTAATTGTTACAAAATCAATACACTCATTTCCAAGTGAAAGATTTACCCCACACACATCGACACCCATACTATTATCATACTTTGCACCACTTCCAGAAAATACCGCAAGGGATCCTGGTGCAGGAATACCGGAAATATCTGCAAAAATTACAAATGACTTTGCTGAACCGTCGAGTGTCCCCCCTGGAGCTTGCGGTAAATTAAAATGAATTCCATATCCAGGAAACTGGACAGTCTCCCCGAGCGGACTTGGAGCAAGCTGTACCCCACGCACACTGGAAGCATATGATTGTGTCTTACGAATAGAAAGTGCAATATCTTGTGCGAGATTCTCCAAAGATACCGTCGTACGGAATTTACCATAGTTAAAAAGCACCGTGCTCGTAATCACTCCAAAAATAGCAAGGACTACTACCATTTCCACAAGGGTAAATCCGTTCTGCATAGTATTGAAGGACGAGCGCATATACTAAAAACTAAATAATTGTGCTAATGAAAAAATATCAATCCCCGTCAAAAGGACAACAAGAATACCCAGAATAAGAAATGGTGCAAATGGAATTTCTGTCTTCATATTTATTTTAAGGTGTGATAGCAGTAATACAAGAATACTCACGATAGCCCCTATCCAAAATGCAACAACGAGCACTGCAATCCCTTTCGAAAGACCAAAGAGCCAACCAATTCCTAAAATAATTTTTGCATCACCGAGCCCCATTAATCTGCCTTTTGAAAGTAGCCAAATGAGCGCGAATGGCACTGCAAGCAGTGGACCAATCGCTAGGACATTCAAACTAGGAATATGAAAACCAATACCCGTATTTGTAATCATTACAAACGTAGAAAAAAGTGCGAGCCCCGCGAATGTATATACAAGTGTGTCTGGAACAATTTTATGACGGATATCATACACCGCGAGTACGATAAGTAAACAGAAAATCATTGCGTAAAACGAGAGAAGAAATATAAACGTATTACTTGATATAGCAAGTGTCGGGAAAAGACGAATAGAGAGGAGAAGGAAAATAACTCCGGTGATCACTTCTACTAATGGATATTGATGTGATATCTTTGTGGCACATCCACGACATCTACCAAGCTGAAAGAGCCAACTAATCACCGGGATGAGTTCATACCAGCGCAATGTCTTACTACACGTCATACAAATCGATCGCCCTTTTGAAATTGAACGACTTGTGTTAAATCTAAAAATAACTACATTTAAAAAACTACCAATAATAGTACCCAAAAGAAATACGGTCACAAAAATAAGTATATTCATGTATCTATTATAGCATTGTGATTCTTATAATAAAAACAAAAACCACTCAAACGAGTGGTTTTTGTAAAACTTCAAAACAACTTTAGTTGCAAGAAGCAGTTGTAATTGCTGCAGGTGAAGCACCTGAAGCTCCGGTATATGCAGTACCACCAGAAGTCTTGGTACGTGCAGCCCCAGCGCTATCTACACAGAACCAACCAGAACTGAGTGGCCATGCGACAGCCCATGCAGCACCATTTGAAGGTAACCCAGCTGCAGCATAACATGCAGAGTTTGTAAATGTAGTAGATGGAAATAGATTTCCAAGATTATTTTCTCCAGCAGTAGTAGCAAAAAGAGTAGCAGCAGTAGCGGCACATGTTGCTAAAGAAAATCCTGTTCCTGTTCCTGTATACAATAATGCTTGTGATCGCATCCCAGAAAGCTGAGATTGAATCTTTGCATCATTCCCTTTTGTACGAGCTGAAGAAAGTGACGCAAGCACCACTGAAGCGAGGACACCGATGATGGCGATAACCACCAAGAGTTCGATGAGTGTAAAACCTTTGTTTGTTTTCATAAAAAAAATAAATTACTAATAAATAACATACGAAACGACCTACTCAGTATACTACAAAATCAAAACAAAAAACACCCAGAAGGGTGTTTTTTTGTGGAAAATAAAATAAATTAACTACAAACAGTTGCACTTGCAGCAAGTACTGTAGTTGTTTCTTTTGTTGTACCTGTACTATCTACGCAGAATGCACCATTTGCTGTTCCTGGAGCCTTAAGAGGCACGATCGCAGCCCATGCAGTTGCACTGTCATGACATTGTGCAGTTGTTGAAGTAGAAGCTGTAGCATCAGCAAGAGTTGGTACAGTAGCAGTATAGTTAAGACTAGCAGCTAAAACTAGATCTTTAATACCATTACTTGAACCAACAGTAGTACACACAGCATCGTATGTATTCCCTGTTGTGTAAAATAGTTCAGCCTGTGCACGAGCACTTGCAAGCTGAGATTTGATTGATGCATCTGCTCCTTTATTTCTCGCACTTGAAAGAGATGCAAGTACCACTGAAGCGAGGACACCGATGATGGCGATAACCACCAAAAGTTCGATGAGTGTAAAACCTTTGTTTGTTTTTATCATAATAATTTATTAATTAATAATTGTCTTAGAAAAAGACACGACCTATTTCTAATAGAATAATTATACTATATGCAAAACAAAACACCACTACCCGTGTGGATAATAGTGTTTTGAAATATAGATATTTTAAGCGCAAGTCACGTCACCAGCTGTTTGTGCAGCGGTTGTTTGCACAGAAGCACCAGTTGAATCTACACACCAGAATTCACCCGCAGTGCCAAGATTCGCAGATACCGCCCATGCATCTGCTGCTGTTGTAACGTTAGCATTGTGACGACAATCCACTGTTGTTCCTGCAGGATAATTTGCAGGATCTATCAATGCTGCCATGCCAGAAGCAACATCAGCAAATACCCCAACAGTACATACGTCTGCGGTAGCATTTACTGGAGCAAAGTTACCATTTTCATTTAAATAAATACCAGCTGCTGGACGAATATTAGCAAGCTGTGCTTTAACTTTTGAATCATTCCCTTTTGTACGAGCTGACCCAAGTGACGCGAGTACTACTGAAGCGAGCACACCGATGATGGCAATAACCACCAAGAGTTCGATAAGTGTAAAACCTTTGTTTGTTTTCATTATAAAAATTGATTAAATAAATAATTATTTAGAAAAAGACACGACCTATTTCTAATAGAGTAATTATACCATTCTAAAAAAAGAAATACCCACATGAATGTGGATATCTCTTAATTAATTCCCCCAGCAATATTGTAAATCGGCATAAGGACAGATGCGAGCAGTACTCCGACACCAAGACCAAGACACACAATCATCAGCGGTTCAATAAGTGTCACGAGGGTGTCCACTGCTTCGGTCGCTTCACGATTATAAAAATGCCCAAGTGTTTTCAATATATTTCCAAGCGCCCCGGTCTCCTCTCCCACTTTAATCATTTGATGCATCACTGCTGGAATTTCTGGGTACTTTCCGAGCGCCTCAGAAAGCGAACTTCCTGCTTTCACATCTTCCGTCGCACGAATAAGAATGTCTTGATACACCTTATTCCCCACTACCCCTGCGGTAATCTCAAGTGAACGTACAATAGGAATACCCGAAGAAAGCATGGTGTCCAAGTTATCTGCCATACGAGAAAGATATAACTTACGAAAGATATTTTTAAATACAGGAATATTTATCTTGATTTTATCCATGTATGTTTTCCCTGCATCGGTACGAGTCAATCGATACACATACACCGCAGCCCCCACAAGTCCAAGGAGAACAAAAATGCCGTAGTGTACCAAGACGTCACTAATAAATAATACGGCTTTAGTATGAAAAGGAACCTCTTGCCCAGACTCTTGGATAATTGCTCCTAGCTTCGGCACAATAAAAACAAACATCATCGTCATGACACCCACGAAAATAGCAATAACAAAGCCCGGGTAAATCAATGCATTTTTAGTCTTTGAAGTCAGTGCGTACTGACGATCTAAATAGTCAGCGAGATACGCAAACACTTCAGTCAGCTTTCCAGATTCTTCACCTGCTTTCACCATATTTACATAGAAATTTGAAAATACATCTGGATATTTCTCCAGTGCACCTGAAATAGAAGTCCCCCCTTGGATATCTTCACAAATTTTATTGAGTATCCCAGAAAGCTTTTGATTTTCGGTATTAGTAGCAAGCAAGTTAAATGCTTTGAGTGCAGACACTTGCGCTTCAAAGAGTGTCGAAATCTGCCGAGACATTACCACGATATCTTTCATCGGCACATTATCAAAAAATGATATTTTAAATAATTGCTTTTTGGCTCCTTCTTCGGTAATCGATACGACAATAAGTGCCCGGCGCTGGAGTGCTGCGACTGCTAAATCCTGCGTCGCTGCTTCGACGGACCCTTCCTTTTTTTCACCACTACTGGTGATTGCTTTGTAGGTAAATAACATAATTAAAAGAGTTGTTTAAGCGCTGTTGGATTAAATGAATACTGCAGTGCACTCTCCATAGTAATTTCACCTTGCTGAACAAGCTCAAGAAGTGATCGATTCATATCAATCATTCCATTTTCATATCCTGTCTCAATCACAATATCAATTTCATGCGTACGCTTTTCACGAATTAAATTTGAGACAGCAGTATTATTTATCAGAAGTTCATACGCAGGCACTCGCCCACCAGAAATCCGAGGGATAAGACGCTGAGAGAATACTCCAAGCAAACTTGCCGCGAGCTGAATACGAATCTGATCCTGTTGTCCTGGGGGAAATGAATCGATAATACGATCAATAGTCTGACTTGCGTTGTTTGTATGTAGCGTTGAAATCACAAGGTGCCCAGTCTCCGCAGCGGTCACCGCTGTCGCAATTGTTTCTGGGCTTCGCATCTCACCGATCATAATCACATTCACGTCTTCACGAAAAATAGACTTGAGTGCAGTATTAAAATCTTTTGTATCAATACCAACTTCACGCTGATCAATAATTGATTTATCTGCAGTATATACAAATTCAATTGGATCTTCGACAGTGACAATATGCGCAGCGCGTTCTGCGTTAATAAGATTGAGCATTGCAGACATTGTGGTCGTTTTCCCTTGACCGACAGGACCCACAACAAGAAAGAATCCTTGCTTTTGCCGAGAAAAAGTTTCAATAATCGGAGGAAGTTTTAATTCACTGATGCTACGAGCTTTTGGAATAAGACGCATAACAATAGAAATAAATCCACGCTGAAAGAATGCATTTCCTCGGAGACGATACTCTCCATTACCTCCCATTACATATGAAAAATCTATTTCCTTTTCTTCAAGGAAACGCGTTGCCTTTTCTTTACCCACAAGCACCGTCATAATCCCAACGAGATCATCTTGTGTCATTTCTTTTTCATTCACAAGAAAGATAAGCTGGCCCGTCACACGGATTGCAGGCTTGCGTCCAGCAGCAAGATGAAGATCAGACCCATTTTGATTAATGAGATTAGTTATGAGTGTCTGTATCGTAGCACCATAGTCCATAATTATTTCGTCGTTTTCTGACTAATAATTTCATTTACTTTAGTGATTACTTCAGAGGGTGTACTACTTGCTTTCACGATATAGCCAGAGGCTCCAAGAGCTTCCCCTTTTGCGACATCTGATTGCTGTCCACGGTTAGAAAGAATAATACGAATAGATTGCTGAGCAAGATTTTCTTCTTTCATCTTTTCAAGAAGTTCAAACCCATCCATAACTGGCATCACAATATCAAGAAGCATTATTTCTGGCACAAAACCAGAACGCAATTTTTCAAGTGCTTGTTCAGAACCAAGAGACGCAGTGACTTCATACCCAGACTGATTAAACTTAAGCGCATACATATCGAGCAGAAACGAATCATCATCTACAATAAATATCTTCTTCTTGTTTTCCATAATAGTATAATTATAGTACAGTTGGTTTTGTTTGACTATACCCTATAGTGCATAAACGTCCTGTATGGGGACATCCCCTTTAATACTCTTAATAAGGGCATCTTCACGCATTGTAATCATCCCTTTACTACGAGCCATTTTATAAATCTCACTTTCAATCGGATTTTTCAAAATAATGTTCTGTATATCCTTATCCACCTTAAACATTTCAAATACAGGAACACGGCCTTTGACTCCACTCGTACATTCAGAAGAAGACACTGCCTCGTGTGGATCACCGGTGAGTGGAAGCTTCGCCTTGAATTCAGGTGGCAAATCAGCAAATTGCTTTTCTACCATTATCTTAAATGCTTCATCAGATGGAATAGCCTTTTTAGACGTCGGGCAAATATGACGATTGAGACGCTGTGCAATAGTAAGGATAAGTGTCGGAGCAATAAGATATGGATCTACCCCCATATCTACCAAACGCGGGATAGCACCCACCGCACTATTTGTGTGGAGTGTCGAAAGCACGAGGTGCCCTGTGAGCGCAGCTTGCACCGCAAGCTGCGCAGTTTCTTTATCACGAATTTCTCCCACCATGATAATATCTGGATCTTGACGGAGAATAGAGCGGAGTCCTGAAGCAAATGTATACCCAATTTCTGGCATTACTTGTGATTGATTAATTCCTGAAATCTGATATTCCACTGGGTCTTCAAGGGAAACAATGTTTGCCCCTTCACGATCGAGTTCATTGAGCATTGAATAGAGTGTCGTTGTTTTTCCAGAACCAGTCGGTCCAGTAATAAGAATCAAACCATACGGACGAGTAATGGATTCACGCACCAGTGCTAAATTTTCAGGAGACAGATCGAGCTGATCAAGTGGCTTTACCCCTTTATCAGAATCAAGGATACGCATCACCACTTTCTCGCCATAGTATGACGGCATTGTAGAGACACGAAAATCAATCTTTCTTCCTTCAATTTTTGCAGAAAATCCACCATCTTGCGGTTTACGCTTTTCATCAAGACGAAGTTTTGCAAGAATTTTGATACGAGCAATAATTCCATTGTACACATTCAGCGGAAGCACGAGGGAAGTATGGAGTACACCATCCACGCGGAAACGCACCTTTACCTTATCCCCCACATTTTCAATATGGATATCAGAGGCATTACCTTCAGTCGCATGGCGAAGAATAACCGCTACAATTTTAATAATCGGCGCATCCTCCACAATCTTCTCTTCTTCTCCTGGTTTTAGTTTATCTGATTCTTTTGTGCTTTCAGTCGTCACACCAATATCACCAGCACCCGAGATAGCAGTATCGAGTTCTGAAAGTGCCTGATCTACTTCGCCACCAATACCTTTGTAGAGTTCTAATATTTGCTTAAATAAACCAAAAGAAATTAAATAGATTTTAAACGGAGTATTATTTTTCCCCGTAATAAATTGAATCGCATCCATTGCGAGCATATTTTCAGGATTCGTTACTCCGATTTCAAGCACTCCATCTGTCATACCAATAGGAGCAAAGCCATAAATTTTTGCTGACTCCTCAGGAATAGATTTGAGTGAATCCTTTGTAATCGTTTTAGGATCTACTTTTTTAATCGGAATATTAAAAAATGCACCTTTTACTTCAAGCACTTTGTCTTGATCCACATTCATATCCATGAGTGCTTCATCGATATTTCCATCGTGTTTTTCTTCAGCAATACGCACTACTTCTGCAAGCTGTGATTCTTTTAGGAGTCCTTTTTTTACTAATTCATCAAGTAGCATCATAATAATTAATTCTTTTTCTTATTAGTGGTAGTGGTGGGTGTAGGTGCGGGAGGAGGAATCACTACAGTAGAAGTAGTGGTAACGGATGGTAAAGTAACCGTCGTTTCAGTATCAGGAGTTAAACTAGGATCAAATGTTTGATTGATTGGTGCGAATGGATTTGGTCGTCCTGGAGTTGCTTCTTCAATAGAAACGGCATTATCTTTCAAACTACTAAAGGTGACACTTTTAAATAATGTTGGATCAATTTTTATTCCCGTGATACCAATGAGCGCAGATAAAAACGCAGTGTCTTCAGTAATTTGAGTACCGACAGTCGCAACGACTGCTCCACTTGAAGAAGAAAGTGCTGACCCATTCCCTACCGGAGTCGTCCCAATGAAATAAATATACGCCGCACCGCCTAAAAAGACGACAAGGACAATAATGAGAATAGTTTTAAGGTGATGACTCATAATAATTAATGTTTCAACCAGTATGTCTGTATCTTTACATTATACTCATACGCAGTGCTTGGTCCAAGCAATGGATCAGATTCTTTGCTCTTGGAATCAAAACTCACCGCTTTAATATCTACTAAACGCAAATTCTGTTCTACGTCTTTAATAAATGAAGCAAATGTATCATACTCAGCTTCGGTCTTGAACTCTAAATTAAAAATACCGTATGGTAACAATGCATGCGGATCATTCGATGCTACAGCGACAGGTGCAGTACCCTCTGTCTTTGGTTTATCGGTATCAAGTGCATCAAATTTAATATTTTTTAATGCCATACCATGACTTGTTGCGATTTGTTGTAATTGTAAAATCAGCTGAATATTGTCTACGGTGTTTGGTAAAAATTTTGTGAGACGGTCTTTATCCGCTGGTGTAATACTTTTATATGTCGTAATGAGTGAATCACGAACTTTCTGAAGCTCTGTAGAATGAGTGAGTGCAGTATCATATGCACTGATGTCTTCTCGGAGCGTCGTGATATCGCTATAAATCGGCTTAGCCACAAAGAACGATAGTCCTCCTGCAAGTAATACAAAAATGATTGGAAAAATAGTTCTCATAATTATGGTAATTTAACTCCTGATACGGGAGTAGTATTTAAAATATTCTTCTCATATGAAATAAGTGCCGGATCAACAGAAAAAGCAATATCAAACCCGACATATCCCTTGTGTTCTTTTTCTTCACTGAGTAACAGGTTTGAAAACACGACATCCTTAAAATATTTTCCGCGATTTGAATTAAATACCTGCGCCTGCTGTGCAATTGATTTATACTCTTTTGCGAGTCCAGACATTTTTACTGCAAGTGTCTTTCCATCATCACCTGTTTCCGCTGAAAACTTTGTAAATTGAACAGATGGTACCGTCAGTGTGCCAAGTAATGAAAAAAATGGCGAAAGGACACGATGCATTGCAAGCACTTGCTTTGATGCGCTCATGCGTGTATCAAAAAACTGTAGCTCAGAAATAGTATCTTTCTCAAAATCACTTTTGGTCGCCGCGAGCGATGCTTGAAGTGAAGTCACCTTCCCTACAAGCATGCCACGATACACATAGAGTCCACCTGAAGCGAGCAGTGAAATAACTAAAAGTACTATCGAAAGGAATAAGAACAAACTCATTGATTCTGGAGCAACTTTTACCGCAGAAGTAGCCGATACAATCGGCTTCTTTGGAATAAATGATGTTTGAAATGAATTAGGATCCATACTTATAATAATTGACGGAGGGCAAGCCCAACCGCAGTAGCGAATTCAGGACCAGAAGTTTCAAGGACAGGAGTAAGGAAGGCAGGAGCTTCTGTTTTGCTAAATGGATTTCCATACGCGACTTCTGCATGGAAATTTGCTGTCGCACTTTGTAAAAATCCTTTAAGGAGTACTCCTCCTCCACAAAGGATCACTTTGCTGATAGTTTTATTATACTTCTTCTCGTACGCGAGGACAACTGCATTTGTCTCATTAAAAATATAATCAACAGAAGTTTTAATGCTATCAGCAACTGGTGCATTCGCTATACGATTAAGCCCAATCTCACGCTTGAGTGTTTCAGCTTCAGCAAAAGGAATGCTCATTGATTGAGAGATGTTCAGCGTAATATCTTGTGAGCCACGATTTACGATGTGGAACGTGCGCACAATACCATACTCGACGATAGAGAGCTTGGTTTTTGATGCGCCAAAATCCATAAGAAGTACTGGGGCAAATTCATGACTAAACGTTGCACGAATAGTACTGAATACTTCCATCTCAAAGAATGCTGGCTCAAGTGCAGTCTTTTTTAATACATCTTTATAGCGAGTGACTGTCTCATTGTGAATTGCAACAACGAGAACATCAGTCTTTGATTCTTTTGGTTTATTTGCGTGAAGATAATCATTCGGGTCTTCAGCTTCTGCTTGTCTTGGAATAAGTGACCAATCAAGTGATACTTCAGAGATAGGTACTGGAATATATTTGCGTGCTTCGTTTGGAATAATCGCCGCAAGCGCACTTTCTTCAATATTTCCTGGAAGTGAGATAATAAAAATAAGTGATGCAGATGATGGTACCCCGACACCAGTCAGCTTTGTGATTGCGTTTGATTCTTTTAGGAGGTCGAGTGTCGCTTGAGAAAGTTTATCAACATCAAGATTCGTTACCCTTCCAACCTCTACTCCGCCATACGTACCAAGCGCCAAAGAACCGTACGTTTCAAGTACCGCCTTACCATTTTTCTTTTTTAATTCAACCACTTTGACTGATGAAGAACCAATATCAATACCGAGCACACTATCAGTTCCACTTTTACCAAAAAGCGATTTCATTCCATCACTAAAAATGTTTCCAAATATACTAGCCATAAACTAATAGTAGTATATCATATAATGTATGAGAAATGTATTGGAAAACATTCTTGAAATCTGCTTTCCAGACTATTGCGTCGGTTGCCATACAAAAGGTTCACTCCTCTGTGAATTATGCATACAAAAAACTCGCCACCCTGAGCGAGATTTGCCCAAAAATATAAAAGCGTCATGCGACTATCGTGATCCTCAAATAAAAAGAGCACTACATTTTTTAAAATATTATAAAAAGAAACGATTAGGCACAATTCTCGGTGCGATAGTATACGAACGACTCTTAGAAGATATTGCTGATATTAGAATGTACACACTTGGTTCCCCTATTTTACTTATTCCCGTACCACTTTCAAAGCAAAGAAAGAGAGTACGCGGATACAACCAAGCATTTGAAATTGCACGCGGCATACAAATTGCTGCAAAAGAAAACAAACAAGAATTACTATTTGAAATTAGTACCACTGCAGTAGAAAAAACAAAAGAAACCAAACAGCAAGCAAAAATAAAAAATAGAAAGGAGCGATTACAGAATTTAAAAAATTGTTTCCAGGTTAAAAATCAAGCTCTGGTACACAATCGCACCATTATCATCATCGATGACATCACAACAACAGGAAGCACCCTGGGAGAACTAATTGCCGTACTTACTGATGCTGGTGCCAAAAAAGTCGTCGGCTTTGCAGTCGCGCATTGATATTGGTATGATAAGAGCTATGGAACACACAAAAAAGAAAAATTATTGTCCGGATTGCGGAGGGGCGCAGGTAAATCACAAACTCGTATACTATTCTATTCTCCTTGGAAGTATTATTGATCCGTGGACAGAATGGATGTCACGTATGATTCCAGAAAGTTCCATGGAGTGGATTGGACCAGGACTCACAAAGACAATGTCATTCTTTCGTCTTGGAAAAATAACCAAAGAACCAACAGAAAAAAATAGTTGGCGTACTCGTGTCCTATGGGATGAAGCAACTACTCGAGGTATTTCACTCTATGAATTTCACCCATTAAATATTGGTGGTGATATTTTTGTCTCACATCACAATAACAAAATGCGTTTCTTTGATGTACTCCCTCGTCCAAAAGATTATAATCCAAAAGGCCTCGAATGGATGGATAATAAAGGTAAAATGAAAGAACACTTTATTAAGGCTGGTATTAAAGTAGCAGATGGAGGAACGGCTCGCACATTAAGAGAAGGATTGGCAATTTTTAATCGTATTCAAAAACCAGTCATTACAAAACCAAATCTCGGTTCACGCTCTCGCCATACGACAACTCACATAAACACTGAAGAAGAATTTATAAAAGCATTCAAGCTTGCACAACAACTATGCCCGTGGGTAATGGTAGAAGAAGAATTAACTGGCTTTGTGCACCGAGGGACGCTCATTGGGAAAAAGTTTGCCGCATCACTACGCCGCGAACCTGCATATGTCATCGGTGATGGTGTCCATACGATTAGCGAACTGATTGAAATTGAAAATAAAAACCCGCTCCGCCAAGGACCAATTTTCCATCAGCTTGTAAAAGATGCCGACGCAGAAAAAGAATTAAAAAACTGGAATAAAACATTTGAAAGCATTCCGCAAAAAGATGAAGTGGTACCAATTGGACAAAAGACAAGTCGAGCTGTCGGTGGTGGTATTACTGATATGACAGAAAAAATGCACCCAGAGAACATTGAACTCCTTGAAAATATTGCTGCTTTGCTTGATGATCCACTCATTGGAGTAGACTTTATTATGGACGATGTAAGCATCTCATGGAAAGACCAACCAAAATCTGGAGTTATTGAATGTAACTCTGCACCATTTATAGATTTACATCACTACCCACTCGTCGGCAAGCCTCACAATGTCGCAAGTAAACTCTGGGATATTATTTATCCTGATTCAAAGAAGCAGTAGAGAGGCTTTCTTCAACAGTAATTTCAGATTCAGGAGCAGTATTCACATCAGGCACGAGGTGTGAGATGTGTTTGTAGTGCACCACATAGTCTCCGAGAAACTTTTTAAAGTCTTCTGCGTTCGCAGTCTCCCCTTTTTCAGTAAAATGATCGAGTGGTTTATCTTCTGGTGTGTACTCATAGTGTCCACGGATTTCACCTTCTTTAAATACACGAATGTGATACTGGTGAGAGAAGTCAGTCAATTTTCTCCATGAAAGCACTTGGCCTTCATCGCTCCATGCAACAAAGTGATTTCCAAAACCCCATTTTTCATGGAGGTGTTTTTCGAGTTCTTGGAGGGTCTTTTTGGGCGCAAGATAACCGATATGGTACTGCTGTCTTCCCTTTTCATGCCACACTAAATGCCACTTCAGTAGATGCGCCTGGAGCCACGGAAAAAATTTATAGAGAAAATGCCAAATATGATTTTTAATTTTTTGACTTTTTGTTAGTTGTACCGTTTTCTTCATATAAGAATATTATAACTTAAATAGAAACTTTGCGGAACCGGTGAGATTCGAACTCACGGAGGTTTTTACACCTCGCCTCCTTAGCAAGGAGGTACCTTAAACCACTCAGACACG
>CAZTHH010000004.1:3389-17689 GCA_964613545.1 uncultured Candidatus Saccharibacteria bacterium | reverse complement strand
AATAAAATTATTTTTGTACTTGAGCTGAGAAATCTGACGGCCGATTGGTGCACCTCCAACACAACATACAGAGAAAATTTTCATCCCTTTTGTAAGTGATCGGAGTTCGTCATCAATCTGAATCGCGAGCTCACGTGTCGGTACGATCACCATGACTTCTTCTTCACGATTATTAAGCACTTTATGAATTAACGGAATAAGAAAGGCAGCAGTCTTTCCAGTACCCGTATTTGCGATACCTACCACATCCTTCCCTTCCAAGATTTTTGGGATTGCTCCATCTTGAATTGGGGTTGGAGTGATGTATCCTTTTGCAATAATTTCCTGCTTGAGACGTTCATCAATAATAAAATCAGTAAACTGATGTTTTGGAACAAATACTTCCTCTACTTCAATTGAAGTGACTTTGTTTATAAAACGTGACGCATCAATGCGCTCACCTTTTCCTCCTCCACCAGAACGACGATTACCACCTGATGAGCGACGTGATGAACCACCAAAAGGGCGATTACCACCTCCGAATGATTTACTACCACCTCCAAAAGATTTCGCGCCTGTTGAAGGGCGTGATGAATAACTGCCACCAGATGATGGACGAGGAGCACTAGAAGATCTAGCGCTTGCGCCAGTACTTGCTCCGCGTGAGCTTGTACTTGGGCGACGACTTCCCGTACCAGTAAAACGGCCTCCTGAACTTGGGGAGCGACGAGACGCTCCTCCATTGTGACTACTAGAGCCACGACTTTGTGAATTTTGCATATAGCTAAAATGAAGGGCAAATATGCCCTTATAACTCGCAGTCTTTATAATAAAAAGTTGACTGACATTCTACGAGTTTCATTTATAGCCTTAAAAGACTTGTATACGCTACGCATATGCGTGTATTGCGCCAAAACCCAGAGATATTTAGTTACTCCTGTATAATAGCATTATCAGTAAATTTTGTCAAATTACCAATGAGTCCAATACAAACTCCTATTGCAATCCCCCAAATAGTATCTTTGTACACACAAACAAACGCTACCAACATAATTATCCAAAACTGCTTGTGCGCATTTTTCCATGAATGCACAAGCACATCCCTCTCGATAAGCTGATATGCAACAAAAGTAAGTATCGCGGCAATTACTGCCATTGGAATATATTGAAATGAAGAAAGAAACACAAAGGAAATTAGAACGATACAAATAGCATTTATAATTCCAGATGTTTTGTGATCCGCACCGCTCTTTATATTAAGTGACGTACGTGCAAGTGCAGCGGTCACCGGTAGACCACCAAATATTCCAGATGCAATATTTCCGAGCGCTAATCCAAAAACTTCTTTTTTTGAATCATGTTTTGTCCCAGTTATATTATCAGCTATTGTTGCTGAAATACCCGTCTCAATAATAGCAATTAGGGCAATTCCAAGTGCAGGCAAAATAAGATACGGGGTAAAAAATACGTGGTGGCTTTGTGTAAGCTGTGGAACCATATTGGGGAAAACATCTCCAAGCGTTGGGAGAGTGGCTGGTATAATCCTGTTGTGTACCAAGTAGCCAAACAAAATTCCAACTGGTGAGAGTACAATAACGCTCGGAACTTTCGGTAAAATTTTTTTTAGTGTAAACAAAAGCCCTAGAAAAATTGCAAACGTAAGAAAAATAAAACTTTGCGCGTCTTTAATATGAACAAGGTAATACACTATCTTATCCCACTGTTCTCCTATCCCCTGAGGTAAAGATACCCCAAACGCATTTCCAAGTTGAGTTGCTACAATCGTCACGGCAACCCCGATGGTAAATCCATGAATCGTATGTTCTGGAATATGCCGAATAAATTTTTCTAAACGAAAACGCCAAGCAATTAGTACCAAAATACCAGCAGTAATTGAAAGCATTGGAAGTGCCCCTACCCCATGTGACGCTACAAATACAGCAATAACACCAGAGAGAGCTCCAGTTGGTCCAACTACATTAAAATGGCTCCCACCAAAAAGAGAGGCAAATAACCCTCCCCAAATTGCTGCGATAATCCCTATTGTTGGCGTAGCCCCTGAAGCGACCGCAAGTGAGACTGAAAGAGGCAAAGAAACAAGCGCAACCGTCAAGCCGGCTTTCCAGTTTGAACGCATACGATCAGAAATATATATAAAAGTTTTTTTCATATTTAATATACAGTATACAACAAAAAAAGATTCTTATTTTATAATTAAATTTTAGTTACGGCTATTTTTCAAGATCAAGCGTGTTGTCGATACGAATTTGAGAGATAAATTCAGGAACGTGAGAAACAATAATCATTGCTCCTTGGAATTTATCGAGGGCAGAAGCGATGACTGGCAGATGGCGGAAATTGATATGATTCGTCGGCTCATCGAGAATAAGGAGGCCTGGTCTTTCCAATACTAATCGAGCAAATGCTACGAGCCCCTTTTGCCCTTCTGAGAGACTTCCAATCTTTGTGTAGATGATATCTCCCGTAATAAGGAAGCTTGCTGCTACTGCACGCATATGCTGCTCATCTAATTTCATTCCAGACACCTCCATTCCCTCTGCCAGAGATTTATATACAGTATCCTCGAAATTAAGCGTCGAGAAATCCTGACGATAATACCCTACTCGCACTCCGTCTTTTATTTTTGCGCCCTCAGCCTTCGCAGTAGCAAGATTTTCAAGGAGTGTACTCTTTCCAATTCCATTCGGACCTTTCAGCAGTAAGTGTTCATTTTTCTTAAGCACCAAACTAATTTTTCTTTTATTTGGTTTATGATTTTTAAGTGTCGTCACTGATGCAAGAGTAAGTAAATCTCCACCAAGATCTTCTTGAGCTGGAATTGTAAAGGCGCGGATAGTTTTATCTTCTTTGCGAACATCCACTTTTTCTTCTTCCATTTCTTCAGCAAGCTCACGCATGCGCTTTGCCACCAAACGAAGGCGCCCTCCTTTATGTGCAAACTCATTTGATTTATCTTTCTTAGCTTGAATATTCTTTTCTAACTGCGCATTTTTCATCCGCTCTTTTTCTACACGAGCTGAAATCTCTTTGACTACATTAAAATAGTTCCCTACATATTGCTCTACTTTGCGAGTATAAATATCTAGATAAAGCACCCCTTCAGTAAAGGCGTTAAGGAATTCTGCATCGTGGGAAATAACAACAACTGTTTTTTTGTATTCAATGAGAAATTTTGTAAGATGATCGATTCCGGCATGATCTAAATTGTTTGTCGGCTCATCGAGAAGTAAAATATCAGGATTCTGAATAATTGCTGAAGCGAGGAGTAGGCGTGCCTGCTGTCCACCAGAAAAACTCTTCATGATTCTGTCGTGCACTTTCTCGTGGCCTTTTAAATTCACTACTTCTAATACTTCATCAATTTTTACATCAATATCATACACCTTTTGCTTAAAACAATTCTGAAAAAATTCACGGACAGTAAGCCCCATATCTCCCCGTGGAATCACCTGCTTTGCTATCGCAATTGTCGCACGGTCAGTAATATGGATTACTCCATCTTCTGGTGTGAGCTCTCCGGTAATCATTTTAAAGATAGTACTCTTCCCTGCACCATTCTGTCCCATGATAGTGAGCTTGGCGCCACGGCGAATACCAAAAGACACCTCTTCTAAAATAGGCTTATTTACTCCATATTCAAATGACACGCCGTCAAAACGGACGATAACACCTCCTTGAGACATAATAGGCTTATACTACAGTATTTATAGATAAATTGAAAGGACCACTTGCCTATATTATAATTATGTGTTATTTTAAAAAGAAAAAATTACAATAATGGAAACTAACACCGACTCACCTTTCCCAGGTTTCATTGAAGAAATGAACAAATTTAAAGCGCGCCAAAGACGCGAGTATGCACGGGGTATTATTTTAACAATAATACCCATCTACACATTTATTTCAATCTTATTAAAAGACTACTACAATCTTCCAATTAATGGATTTGTTCCCGCATTATTATTAATGCTAATTGTAGCATTACCATTATTGAAATTAAACACGTGGATGGGTAAGATAATTGACGAAAAACAATACGTTGTAAAAATTATTTCACAGAACCTTAACACCACAGCTGATATACCACATATATCAAGCGATGTGCTAATTTCAATTAATTTGAGCCAAAAACAAAAAAAACAATTGGCTATTACTCACTGGTGTAATATTATTATCCACGTGGTAGCAATTATTTCTATTATTATTGGAGTGATATTTCTTATAAGCAATTTACCCCCTGCTCCTTTGGTTCATAAAATTTTGTTCTTTGTACTATTATTCACAACAATTATAGTTGTAAAAATCTATTATACTATCATCCTCGGATTCATACGATTCTTAATAGTATATCTTTAACATAAAAGCCATTTTGGACCGAACATCCAAAATGGCTTTTATTATTTGCATCTTATTTGGTTCCAGAGAAAAGTTTAAGACGTGCTTCTACTACCTTTTCTACTGCTTCAACAGCAGAAGGTAAATATTTATATGGGGTAATCTCTTCAGGTTTTTCTGCAAGTGACTTGCGAAGTGCTTCAGTAAAAGCAACACGAATTTCTGTATTAATATGCACGATATCGATACCCTCTTTAATACAAGCAAGAAAATCTTCATCCATAGACCCTGATCCACCATGAAGCACAAGTGGGACACCTGTAGCTTGGCGAATAGCCTTTACTCGTTCCGCGTGCAATCGCGGATTACCACTTTTTACCATTCCATGCACATTTCCGACAGAAGGAGCAAGTAAATCAATTCCTGTTGCTTCGACAAAGTGTTTTGCATCTTCCGGAGTAGTCATAGTCGCTTCGGAAACCCCATCAGGTAATTTCTCTAAAATACTTGACCCTACCCCAATAAAACCAAGTTCAGCTTCAACGAGAATTTCTCTATTTTCTTTCTTTGCAAGCTCACGAGCATATTCAACACACTGCTTTGTAATTTTTATATTTTCTTCCAGTGGAAGCTTCACAAGATCAACTACCACGGAATCAAAACCAGCATCGAGTGACTCTTTTACTGTTTCAAAACTATAGTGATGATCAGCATTAAGGAATATTGGATAATTATCCCGAGCGCGAAGTGCTCGCACCAATGCAACCGCTTCATGACGCCCTACAAACGCAGCTTCACCTTCAGCCAGTCCGATAATAATTGGCACTCCCACTTTCTTTGCAGCAGCATATACTGCGTGCAACGCTTCTAAGTTTGATATATTAAAATGTCCTATTGCAATTCCGTGTTTATCAGCATCGAGAATATACTCTTTGTATGTCTTCATATCATTTTATATTTAATAGTATGCATATAGTATAATACACCCATACTAATTTACCAATTAATCCGGTTGCGTGTATTCTCTCTGCGGGTGTATAATTAACAAATATAAAAGTCGTTTTATATTAATGGTAATTAAAAATAATTATGGAAAATAATACATGTGGAGGAAAGGTATGCTGTAACAAGAGTAGTATAATGGGGTGCGGAGAAATGTTTTGTGTTCGTAGTCTTATAAAAATGATTCTCACGCTCTTTATCGTTGTCTTTATCTTCTCTATGGGGGTAAAATTCGGTGAATTAAAGGCAAGTGTGACTGGTAATCGTTCATACGGAAAGCATATGATGATGCAAAATTTTGATGGAGAATATGGTGTAAGTATGATGGAAGGAAACACCATGATGAAAGTGGAAGCGGTAAAAACAGCTCCTACAACAAAGAAATAATAGTATACAAAATAAAAACACCAGCCTCTATCGCTGGTGTTTTTATTTTGTGTATTTATAGTGTTTCAACAAACTGCTTTATTCGTGCCATCCCCTCGGTAATTGCTTCACGAGTAGATACATATGAAAAACGAATAAAATCATCCCCAAATTTTCCAAAAACTGTTCCCGGCAAAATAAGCACATGCGCTTCTTTCATTACTCGTTCAGCAAATTCATCGGCAGTAATACCGAGCTTATCCAATATGGTGCGAACGTTTACCATAAGATAAAATGCACCTTTTGGACTATGACATTTCATTCCTGGTACTTCATTTACTAATGACACAAGTAAGTCACGACGAATCTTATACTCTGCAAGCATTTTTTGTACTTCCTCTTGTGGACCACTCACGGCCTCAAGCGCTGCATATTGCGCAATCGCATTCACACAAGAAATATCATTACATGCAAGGCGTTCCATCGCTGCAATCATTTCTTTGTTTTTTGATACTGCCCATCCTACACGATATCCTGTCATCGCATACGTCTTTGAACAACCATTTAAAATGACGGTACGCTCTGCCATACCCGGAATACTCGCAATAGAAAAATGAGTCCCTTCGTGAATCATTTCATTATAGATTTCATCAGAAAGCACCCAGAGATCATGCTTCTTTGCTAATTCAGCAATACCCTCGATGAGTTCATTTGAGTACACTCCCCCTGTCGGGTTCTGTGGTGAATTCACAATAATTAATTTTGTCTTAGATGTAATACTTTTTTCTAAATCTTCTATGTTGAAATTAAAATTATTTTCTTCAGTAAGTGCAATCGGCACCACGGTACCACCAAGGTATTCTGTTACTGACGCATAAATAGGAAATGCTGGATTTGGAATAATCACCTCATCACCTTCATCAATAAGTGCATTAATCATATAAAAAATAATCGGTTTTGCACCTGCGGTCACGACAACATCTTCAGCAACGTATCCCCCATTTGTATATTTATTAGTCGAATCAGCAATTGCTTTGCGGAGCTGTGGGATTCCAGGTGTCTGTGTGTAATGCGTCTGATTTTCATCAATTGCTTTCTTTGCGGCATCATTAATATTCTTTGGTGTATCAAACCCTGGCTCTCCTACTTGTAAATAAATTAAGTTTTTCCCTTGCGGAACTAATACCTCTTGCTCAAATTTTTTTGCACGACCGACGACAGAAAAAGCATTTTCAGTCCCGAGGCGTGGCATTCGTTTGGAAAATTGTTTCATAAATAAAAAGTTAATTAGTAATTCCTATGCTGCACGACCATGTTTCTTTGGTAAAAAATAAAACAATGGTGGAAGAAGTAATAAGAAGTATGCAATGGGGACAAAATTAAATGCAGCAATAATTGCACAAAAATAAACAAAAGGTCCAACTAAACTCCGCTGAATTATCTTACTGGCCCATGTTAATTTTCTATTAATTTTCTGATGAATCAATAGATGCACTAACGAAAAACTTGCAGACCCACAAAACAAAATGAGGCTATAGGTTGCTACAGAAAGTGCATGCGTCGGATTAATAGAAACAACTCTAGTCGCAAACGGAATGAGTGCTTGAAACATCAGAAAGATCATATTCGCCCACAAGGTTCTCCTGTTAAGTGTCTCGATATGGTCTGTCATCTGATGATGATTCACCCAAAAAATTGCAATCGTGACAAAACTAAGGATAAAAGTAAGGACCCCTGGAATGAGTGGGAGTAATTCTTTCGCTTCATCCCAAATGTTATTACTGTGTAATTCTGGTGCCTTTAATTCAAGCACAAGGAGTGTAATCGCAATAGCAATTACTGCGTCAGAAAATGATTCGAGTCGTGCATGTTTATGAAGACGCATATATTATTGGAAAGTATCCTTTCCGTTTCTTATCTTACTATTTTTAATAATTTCAAGAATTCGATCCTCATCATCAGTGATTTCATACAACTTCATTTCGGCATCATTCACCGTTTGAAACTTGTCACACAAGACCTCTTTGATTACCTTATTGAGTGGATTCCAAAATTCAGTTCCTACGAGAATAAGAGGCACCTCGCTAATTTTTCCAGTCTGCTTTAATGTAAGCATTTCAAAAAATTCATCGAAAGTTCCAAATCCTCCAGGAAAAAAGAGACAAACTTCAGTCGTATATGACATTGAAACCTTTCGCGCAAAGAAAAAGTAAAAAGGAATTGATTCGGTAAGAAAAGGATTATCATGCTGTTCATGCGGAAGCTTTATTGTCAGTCCAATTGAAGAACCTCCAGCTTCGAATGCACCACGATTTGCGCCTTCCATAATTCCAGGTCCTCCACCCGAAAGCACGGCATAGCCAAGTTCTGTTGCAATCCGATGTGCAATTCTGCGTGCGCGCTCATACTCAGGATTCCCCTCCGCAAAACGTGCTGAGCCATAAAAGGTCACTGCTTTATTAAAGGATTGAATAGTACTAATACCTTGGCGAAGTTCTTCCTGCATCATGCAGAGCTTTGTCTCTTCGTCATTGTTACCATAGAGCGTAATGCAACCCTCTTTGATATCATCAACGGTTAGATGCTTTGGGCGTAATGTAATTTTTTGTTCATTCATACGCCTAATAATACTATATTCATTACAGAGTTGCCAATATGACCACTTGAAGCAAAAAGCTAGGCATTCCCAGACGAAAAACAATACCCGCGTTTTGGTATTGTACGAATAAACGTCCTTCTTTTGTTTTGTAACTTTTTACGCAATAGTCGTATATGTGTATCTACGGTATTGGTAAATGGGTCAGTATTAGTATCCCATATATGTTCGAGCATCGTCTCCCGAGAAATCACCATTCCCTCATGACGCATCAAATACTCAAGAAGAGAGAATTCTTTATTCCGTAGAAAAATCTTTTTACCATTTAACGTAACAATATATCGCAATGAATCGAGCATAATGCCACCACTGTTTAAAATATTATTATAGATAATAGCACCACGACGATTGAGTACTTTTAACCGCATGATAAGCTCACGCAAAGAAAAAGGTTTCGTCATGTAATCGTCACACACCGCGAGCATACTAATTTTTATATCAATACTCGCTTCGACAGATAACACCAGTATCGGAACTGATGGTTTATATTTTCTAATTGCAACAGATATGTCACTCGCAGACATATCAGGCAAATGAAACTCAAGAATAATAACATCGTACGTATTAAATTGTGCAAAACTAATTCCTTGCACACCATTTAAAGCAACTTCAACAACACACAATTCAGCCTCAAGGCCTCTTTTTATAAATGAAGAAATTGCTTGTTCATTTTCAATTACAAGTACTTTCATATAAAAAGTATATCAAATTAAAAAAACTTGTGAAATTACAAACATAAAAATTTTAATTTTAGTTTAGAAATATTTTAACTTATTCAAAAGTATCCGAGTTGTTTTTTTGCCATTTTATGGTATTCTAATTGGTATCGGTAAGTAAACGGTAAATCAATTGCCAGATCGTCTAATGGTAGGACACATCCCTCTGGAGGATGTTATCTAGGTTCGAGTCCTAGCCTGGCAACACTATGTTTTTTGTATATATTTTAGAATGTAGAGATAAGAGCCTTTATACAGGCTCCACGAATGATTTAGAAAAGCGCATACACCAGCATAATAATGCAAAAGGAGGGGCGCATTATACAAAAATACGAAGGCCAGTTATACTGCGATATTCAGAAACAGTCACCACATTAAATGAGGCACGTAAACGAGAAGCAGAAATCAAAAGGATGAGTAGGGGTCAAAAAATAACATTATTAACATAATTCTCATATGAAAACAATTACAAAACTATTACTCAATATTGAAAATCGTGCCCGTACGTATTTTGAACGAATTCCATTTGTCCAAGCCTTCCTTGCTGGTATTGGAGTAATTATTTTTTGGCGTGGCATTTGGGAATTGCTTGATGCAACAGGTGTCTCACCTATCGCTTCGATTATTTTAGGGACACTTATATTAGGAAGCGTAGGGGTATTTGTACAAACATTTATCGGTAATACGATGATCATTAAAGAAGTAAAACAAGAAGAACGCAAAGAAGAAAAATCAATTAAAAAAATTGAAGGCGAAGTTGGAATAGAGACAGTCACCATTGCACAGCTTTCAGCAAAGCTTGATGCTGTCCTTGAAAAAATGGATAAATAAAAAAATAATACCGTACACTGTACGGTATTATTTTTTTATTTCTTGCGCTAGATACGGATTCCACATTGCACCAGTAGCACTCATGACGGCATCAGCGCCAGCATCTTTGTATTCTATATAATCGTCTTTGGTTGTCACCCCACCAACACCGATAATGGTATACGTATATCCAAATTGTTCTCGAAGTATTTTTAGTTTCTTTACCATAGCAAGTCCTGCCCATTTAATAGAATGCCCACAGACACCAGAGCGAAGTCGCCCCTCACCAGGAAGTGCTTGGTTGCCTTTTTCATCCACAACTTCCGCAGCGATAGTATTGATCGCAGAGATTCCATCAACAATAGCACCAATCTCTTTTACAAAATCACTAAACACATCCTCGTCTTCAAAATACGCGATCTTTATTACGAGTGGTACGTCACCAATCACCTCTTTAATTGCTTTTGCAACTTGTACACTTCGCCCAGTATCAAAACAAAGCAAATTTGCAGTCCCTTCATTCGGACAACTCAAATTTACTTCCATAATTTTTACTCCAGTTTCCATAAGGAGTTTTGCGCATATTCGATAATCATTAATATATTCCTCCACATTACCGCCTGCAGTCTTTGTCCCTTGGAATGCCCCAATAACAACTTGTCCTTTTTTTACAGATTGCACCACCGTACGCAAATCATCTTGCCAAAATTCTGGACCCTGAGAAGGCACCCCAAAAGAATTCGTAATAGAAAGCGGTTCAGTATATTTCTGATGCGCAACAAGCTTATGAGTTGCTTTTTCCAGCGTCAAATCTCCATCCACATCGACGGAAAGCACATTTGGGAAAGGGTGGCATGGGTATGAGGTACTACGGACAGTCTTGTATGTCACGATATCAAATCCTTTACTGAGCGCGGCTTGCACAAAATGCCCATTAATGAGTGGTCCCGCGGGGATTCCAAAAGGAGAAAATACCTTATGTCCAAGGAATTCACACTGAGGTTCCCCATTATCTTCAAGTAATTGTCCATCAGCAAATGCACCGAACGGACCACTTTCAAAATTATCCTCATATGATTTATTTGGATCGTAGAATGGAGTAGCAAGCATACATAAAAATTATTTTCTCAGACATGCTTTTACAAAAGCAGTAAAAAGTGGGTGCGGAGCAAGTGGACGAGCGAGGAATTCCGGATGAAATTGGGTACCGAGGAAAAATGGATGCTTACTTTCTGGAAGCTCAGCAATTTCCATAAGCTGACCATCAGGAGATTTACCAGAGAACACAAGCCCCGCCTCAATCAAGCGATCACTATATGAATTATTTACTTCATAACGATGACGGTGACGCTCACTAATATCAGTTGCTTTATATGCTTTTGCTGCCACACTCCCTTTTGAAAGCACACATGGATATGCACCAAGGCGCATACTACCACCAAGGCGCTTCTGTGCGACATTTTCTTTCTGGCTTTCCATAATATCAATAATTATGTTCTTGGCTTTCCCGTTTACTTCACGAGTATTTGCATCTTTTAGTCCGAGTACATTTCGTGCATATTCAATCACCAGAAGTTGCATACCGTAACACAATCCAAAATACGGAATCTTGTGTGTACGTACATATTCGATAACCTTAAGCTTTCCTTCTACTCCACGAGTGCCAAATCCTCCAGGAACAATCACCCCATCATATTTACTGAGTGTTTTTACTAGTGCGGGATTCTTTTCAAAATCAACAGAGTTAAGCCACGTAAGAACTGGCTTTACCCCACTCACATAACTAGAATATTTAATTGCTTCAATCACCGAAAGATACGAATCAGAAAGAACAAAATCTCCTGTATCAAAATATTTACCAATAACTGCAATATGCACTTCCTTTTTTACTGCATGGACAGACTTTGCAAATGCACGCCACTTTTTACTTTCAGGGTTATCACCACTCTCACACTTCATTCCGACAACATCACAAATCATGTCACCCAAACCTTCGCGTTCAAAATTAAGCGGAATATCATAAATACTATCTACATCAGGCGCAGAGATGACACGATCTATTGGTACATTACAAAACATTGAGAGCTTCTCTTTGCGCTTATCATCAAGGAGTACATTTGAGCGGGCAATAATGAGGTCTGGCTGAATTCCAGATGCATTGAGCGTACGGACGGCGTGCTGTGTCGGTTTTGTCTTCATTTCACCGACTTTACTTGGCACAGGAAGATATGACACCATCACAAAAAAGACATTCTTTGGCTGACGAAGCTTAAGCATACGAGCAGCTTCAAGGAAAAGAATGTTTTCATATTCACCAACAGTACCACCTATTTCAATCACCACAACATCAGCATGTGCATTATCACGTGCTTCTTCGATACGGCGAATCACTTCCTGGGGAATATGCGGTACTACTTGTACACACGCTCCACCATATTCAAGATTACGCTCACGATTAATAACAGATTGATATACACGACCAGTGGTCATGTAGTTCACTCGAGTAAGATCAATACCAAGGAAACGCTCATAATTCCCCATATCTTGGTCACATTCATCGCCATCATTAAGCACAAACACTTCTCCATGCTCTGTAGGGTTCATCGTCCCTGCATCGATGTTAATATAAGGGTCAATTTTAATCGCAGTCACTTTTTGACCACGATCTTGGAGGATGCGTGCAATAGAAGATGCAGCGACACCTTTTCCAACACCAGAGATGACTCCACCGACGACGAAAATATATTTACAATCTGGGAGGACACTCTTCTTTTGTGGTGTGGTCTTTTTTTGCATAATTATTTACGTAGATAGCGATGGATCGCAAAGAAACTTGAAATACTGCCGATAATCATACCAGAAAAAAGCATAATAAAAAAGAGCTGAAAAAAATTTGACAGATAGTAATCAAAGAGGTTTATTCCAAGAAATTCCGACATCTGACTCCCGAGCCACACAGAAAGTGGCCAGAATAATAGAATAGTAATGAGTGATGCAAAACCCCCTACCAAAATACCCGATACAATAAATGGCCCACGAATATACTTTGTCGCAGCACCGACTAAACGCATGACACTAATCTCTTCACGAGACATATAGATAATGAGACGAATCGTATTGAACGTAATCATCACAGAAATAAGTATCAAAATAAATGACAAGGCAAAACCAAGACGCTGAGCACCGGTGATAATAGAATTCAGTCTATCAATCACCACTTTATTCTGATGGTAATCAATCTTATCAATAATAGTCAGTGCCTGCTTTGAGAGTGCGGTGTCGTTATCAAATGCCTTTGCAATACTCTCATACTGAGAAGGATCTTTTGCTTTTACATTAAGGAGTGCCCCGAGTGGATTCTCAGACAATTCATCGAGCGCTTGGAGAGTAAGGTAATCATTGGAATGTTTTGCTTTAAAATTAGTGAGTGCATCCGCCTGAGAAACATACGCAATAGAGGCGACTTCAGGAAGTTTTTTTAGTGATGCTTCTACTGCGAGAATTTCTACCTCATCAGCACTCGGAACAAAATAAATCGTCACATCTACTTTATCTTTTATTGTGTTAAGTGAAGTGGTCAGTGTCGCTTGTAAATAGATAAGCCCAGTTATCACAACAAGGGTAATCGTCATTACTAATACAGATGCAAGTGACGTAAATCCACTTCGCATAAAGTTGCGATACCCTGAGCGTATGATGCGTTTTGTATTTATCCAGAACATAGAATTATTATAGCACATGCTTCCCTTCCTTCTCATCTTTTACGACTTTTCCATTTTGAAGTGTAATCACGCGCTTCCCGAGTGACTTAATCACCGACTGATTATGAGTAGTAAGAATCACCGTAGTCCCGAGGGCATTAATTTTCTTTAAAATTTCCACGACTTCATTTGTATTTACTGGATCAAGATTCCCCGTAGGCTCATCAGCAATAATAAGATCAGGCTGAGTGATAATTGCGCGAGCAATCGCAAGACGCTGCTTTTCTCCACCGGAAAGCTGATTCGGGAAATGCATTATTTTATCTGACAAATCAACGAGGGCGAGGACATGTGGCACATCTGCGGCAATTTCTTCATCTGTCTTCCCTGTCGCCTCCATCGCAAATGCGATATTTTCATAAGCGGTTTTGTTTGGAAGTAAACGGTAATCCTGAAACACGGTTCCTACTTTTCTGCGGAAATTCATAAGCTCACGACTTGAAAGACGATGAATATCGAGTGATTCAAAAAAGATACTTCCATCAGTAGGGCTTTCTTCTGCAAGAATAAGCTTTGTGAGTGTCGTCTTCCCCGCACCTGAATGCCCCACGATAGAGACAAATTCACCCGGAGCAATAGTGAGGGTGACATCATCAAGAGAAACAGTCTCGTCTGGGTATTTCTTCGTTACATTATTAAAATAAATCATATATA
>CAZTHH010000004.1:0-3289 GCA_964613545.1 uncultured Candidatus Saccharibacteria bacterium | reverse complement strand
GCAAGAGTGAAAGCATCCAATTCACCATCATACAACACCGCATCTACATTACCTGTTTCTACTCCTGTTCGTAAATCTTTAATAAGTTTATACGGATGGAGAATATAATTCCTGATCTGATTTCCCCATTCTATATCTGTCGTTTTGGAAATGGAAAGCCCTTGGGCAAGCTTTTTCTGATCTTCTTCTTGCTTCTTGTATAATTTTGCTTCAAGCATACGCATTGCCCGCTCTTTGTTCTGCTCTTGTGAACGCTCAGTTGCTACCGCCACAGCAAAATTAGTCGGGAGGTGGACAATGCGTACTGCGGTCTCGCGTTTATTTACATTCTGCCCGCCAGGCCCGCCAGCTTTACTAAATTCAATTTTTAAATCATCAGGAGCAAGTGTAATGATTCCCCCTTTTTCAAATACTGGTAATACTTCGACAAGAGAGAAACTCGTACTGCGTTTTGCTTTTGCATTAAATGGAGAAAGACGCACAAGACGATGCACACCATTTTCATTTTTCAGCGTACCGTATGCATTCTTCCCTTTTACTTCAATCGAAATATTTCTGTATCCACCTTGTGTGTTTTCATTCATATTTAAAATATATGCTGTCCATCCCTTTTTCTCACAATACTTCTGATACATATGAAAAAGCATTGCAGAAAAATCTTCTGCATCATCACCACCTGCTCCAGATAAAATAGAGAGTACGGCATCACCTTTATCATATTTGGCCTCACCGAGCAGTACTTCTTTAAGCTCAGCAATTTCTTTTATCACTGCTTGTGCATGAGTCTTATCATTCCAGAAATCGGCACGCACCATTTCTGCTTCAAGTAATTCAATTTTTTGTTGTATGGTATCTTTCGTTTCAGACATATAGGTAGTATAGCATGTTCTTTTTGGAGCCACCCCCGAGGATCGAACTCGGGACCCCACCCTTACGAAGGGTGTGCTCTACCAACTGAGCTAGGATGGCATATTAAAATTTAATACATTTTAAAAGGTAGCAGAAAGTAGTTTTATTGTAAACTTTTTATATTATTTTAAATTCCCATCTCTTCTAATCGAGCACCAACATTTGAAATCAAAGACGGTGTTGTTGCATCTATTGTTGTCACAACTTTAAATGTTTTTGAGTCATAGACAAATATCTTGTCACCAAGCCAAACAAGAACATATACAAATTTTCCATCTCGAGTAAATTCTGGATGAATAGATCTTTTACCTTCCATCGGGATAAGAGTCTTTATAATTTCTAAATTTCGAGCATCTATCACATGTATTTCATCTTCTTGATCCCCAAATGCTGTGTCTGCCCAAATGTATGGATATTCACTAACTGGTGAATGTCGAACAAAAAGACCTGGTCCACCAGTTTTAATATACTTGAGTGGTTTCCATGTATTTGTATCAATTGCTGTGATTAAACCCTCACCAAGAGCAGGAACAAAAGTAATATTTTTCCAAGTAGCACCTGGTCCTGTGTGTGGCTGTTTTCCCGTCTTTACTCGAGCGACTTCTTTCATTGTTTCTGTGTTCAAAATCCAAACAACATTTGCATCCTGAGCTGCAACAACAAAAAACTTTCCATCTAAAGTAAGATACCCGTCGTGTAAAACACTATCAACCCCTCCAATATTTTCAAATTTTTTAACTATCTTTATATTGTCATTTTTAGTATCAAGCACCCAAACGCTATTTGAATCCTTAAGAGCAATTATTACTTGTGTACCCTTTTCAACTAGTGCACCTGCTCGTGACTCAATCTCTTCCCCATTTACATTTGTATTAAGTGAAATTTCTTTTACAATTTCAAGCGTATCGGCTTTTAGAACAACAATACTACCTGGTTCATAATTTCCAATAACTAAATATTTTCCATCATCAGTTAAAGCCGTTCCGCGTGAATTTTTTCCAACTCTTATATATTTTTCTGTTTGTAATGTTTTAAGATTTGTTTTGGTAATCCAGCCATCTCGTGAAATCAGAAAATTATAATTACCATCTGGAGAAAATACATTCGTATGAGGTTGATAACCAACATTTTCTATTCTGCCAACTATTTTATGTTTACTAGAATCAATAAATAAAACTGATTGACGGTCTCTTTCAACAACAATCATTAAATCCAAAACATTCCAAGAACCAACATCAGTCATAAGCTCAGTTTTTGGACTTATGGTTAAATTTTCTTTTACTTCACTACCTGATTTATTTGATTCGTTTTTACCAGAAATTTCTCCAATATAAAACTTCATCATCTGAGGACGTATTTCCTTACCATGATTTTTGTGATAATTAACACTAACATCGTTTCCACAATCAAAAGCAGAAGAATGCATCTTTGTAAATGCTGTTACGTCAAAAACAAGAGTATCGACAAAAACCCAACAGTCAGAATTATTATTATGTTTAGAAATCTCTTCTATTGTAAACTGATTACTCTTTTTTTCTGTATCTGCTGTCGTATTAATAAGTGATACATTATTCTTAGAATCTTTCTTAAAATAAAATACATAAGAAAAAGCGATTAAAACAAGAACAAAAAATATGCTAAGAATTTTTATGCCGATTACAGAATCTTCTTTCTTGAACATTTTCTTTAGAGTAAAAAAAGCTCCAACCATTCCACATACTAAAAACACAAGGTAGGCGACCATAATCTCTAAATAAGAAAAAGTAATCCCTCTCCAAGAGCCCAATACAAGCGCACTCAACCAAGATACAAAAGAAACGGCACCACTTAAAGCTAAAACAACACTCTCCCCTTTTGGTACATTTGAAAATAATCTATGGTGAAAATTTTTCTTTATATATGGAATATGTAAAAAATGAAAAATAATTCCGTTTATAATAATAATTCCAACAATAGACATTTTCGCCAAAAATTTTGGAGAATTAATAAGGACTTCTGGGTTAAGAGTAAATAACCCTAGCCCTGAAATAAATATTACTAAAATTCCACCCCAAACAATTTTACTAAACAAATCTAAAAAAGAAAATTCTATTTTATCTATATTCCCATTTTTGATACTTTTCAAAAAAGTTACATCACTTATAAGAGCGGCTCCAGCACCAATCACCGCACCTAATATATGCAATGTTGTAAAAATCTGTTTTAAAAGTAATTCCATATTTAGTATATTATAATATATTTCTGTATTTGTCATTAGAAATTTACAAATCCAATGAATACTTACATGGGAAATATTTTTACAAAAAATATAATTTTGTTCGTTTCGGGAGCCGTCAGTGAGAATCGGACTCACGGTCTCTGTCTTACCAAGACAGTGCTT
>CAZTHH010000003.1:0-21083 GCA_964613545.1 uncultured Candidatus Saccharibacteria bacterium | reverse complement strand
CTGGGCCTAACAATGCTGAGAAAGTTGTAGAAATAATTCTTACTGAATTAAAAAAAAGAAATCTAATCTAGTGCGCGATAGAGGAGTCGAACCTCTGACCTACCCCACGTCAAGGGGTCGCTCTACCAACTGAGCTAACCGCGCATATGAATATGAACCTAAAAATAATAGCTTATTTTTAGGTTTTTTGGAATATATTGACTTTTACTTTTAATATAGTATAGTTCGATTAAACCAAAATAAATCACCATGAACATATCAAAACATGTAACGGTTATACCGTTTCTTTCTATGGATGAGTACAAAGCGATTAACAAATTGGAGGATTACAATTCTCTTTATTTAGCCAAATCGGAGTTTAGAGTAATTCAGCAATTTTTGATTGATCAGGAAAGCAAACCTGAAAAAACAAAAATTATCATGCTTCGTGAAATTTTCGAAGAAGCAAAGCGTGAAAATAATGAGACTTTAACTAACTACATGGATCGTGTTAAACGAAACATGTTTAATGAACTACTCCAACGACACAAAGATCATGTGCTCATTGTGGTAAATGCAAAGAATTTTGAATTCTTTAAGAAGATAGTATTAGAAAAAAAATACTTTCTTAAGGGTGTTGCGGTGCATATTGCCGACATTCATTTCCCTGCAATGTCTGAAACAATGCTCGAAATCCATGATCGTGATGAGGAGACAAGGATTTGTCCTTGGGCAATTCCTAGAAAACACCACGGGATATTTAGTGGAGTAAAAATTGAAGCAGATTTTGAAGATACAATATCTAAAAATTAACGTATCCTTTTTCTGTGATAAAGATAAAACCCTTTTGCTATGCGAAAGGGTTTTGTTAATTTTAGGTCATTTTTTGCTTTTTTTATTTAAAATGGTATACTACTTTTCGTATTTAGGCCCCATCGTCTAACGGTTAGGACATCGCCTTTTCAAGGCGGTAATCAGAGTTCGATTCTCTGTGGGGTCACCAAGTGGCAAAAACTCAAATTATAATTCTTGCAGGAGGGAAGGGAAAAAGGATGAATCAGGACATCCCTAAAACATTAGTGCATTTTCATGGCAAGCCGATGATTGATTATTTACTCGATGCGGTGCATCATAGTGGTATTACCACAAAGCCAATCCTCGTCGTGGGATATCAAAAAGAGCTCGTAATGGAGCATGTAGGAGATGCTGCACTCTATGCGGTCCAGACAGAGCAATTGGGTACTGGGCACGCTCCACGATGCGCAGAATCACTTATAGAGGCAGATACGGACACTGTTTTGATACTTTTTGGCGATGCTCCAGCAGTTACGGGTGCTATGATTTCAAACCTGATTGCGACGCATCAAGCAAGTAATTGTGTGATGACAATGGGTACTGTTACGATACCAAGCTACAATGATTGGTATGTTGTCTTTACAAATTTTGGGAGAATTCTTCGTGATGAGCATGGAGTGATTACCGGAAATGTAGAATACAAAGATGCAACCGATGAGCAAAAGAAAATTCACGAAGTGAATCCTGTTTATTTTTGTTTTAATAAGAAGTGGTTATTTGAAAATCTTGCACTTTTAACAAATACAAACGCACAAGGTGAATACTATCTCACTGACCTTGTAAATCGTGCTGCAGCAAATAGGGGAATTGCATCCGTCCCTATTAGTCCTGAAGAAGCGCTTGGCGTAAACTCTATTGAAGAGCTCCAGCAACTCGAAAAAATTGTAAAAAAGTAGGCTTTTAAAATAAGCCTTTTTGTGGTATTCTAAGAAAAAATTTTTCTATATGAAAATAATAAACATTTTTGGAGATTTTTTAAAATCCCTTCTCTTTTTTTATCCTCAAAGCCAAAAACCTTTTAAAGCACGGTCTCGTAACCTAATTAATTTAGGGAAAAAGCCCGTAAAAAGGCCAGATGGAAATGGAAAAATTAAAACCCAAAAAAGACCGCGATTTCCAACATGATCGCGGTTTATTTATTTTTTTGTATCCAAATATAGATGTCTTCGAGCGCTTTTACGGCGTCTCCGGCTGCGATATTATTTTGGTGATATCTGCCATTGGTCACATCTCCTGCAGCCCAGACGCCTTCGGTTTTACTTGCTTGATTCATTGGGTCAACAATGATATTTCCAGCTGGAGTGAGCTCTACTACATCTTTTACAAAATCAGTATTTGGAATTTGGCCAACTTCCACAAAAATACCAGTCGTTTCAATAATGTGTTCAGCCCCAGTTTCTTTGTCTTTGTATGTGATAGAAGATGCAAATTCTGGACCATTTTCAAATGCAGGCTTGCCATCAACACGGACAATTTCTATATTTTTAATTCCTGTCATTTTAGGATTTGCGAGCACTTTTTCTACCGTGATTTCATCTGCGCGCCAGCTGTCATTTTTGTGGAGAAGAGTAACACTTTTGCAGTATGCGAGGAGCTGTGCCGCAGTTTCAAATCCTGCATTACCACCACCGATTACCACGACATCTTGCCCTGCAAAGAGTGGACCATCGCAACTCGCACAGTAGGTGATACCTTTGTGTTCAAATTTATCTGCATTAATGCAATCAAGCTTGCGTCTGCCACTCCCTGTAGTAATGAGGACTGTTTTTGTATTGTATGTTGTTCCAGATTCTGTAGTGATAGTAAATCCTCCTTCTACTTTTGTAATTGCCGTTGTTTTTTGTCCTTCAAATACGTCGAGAAATTCACCCTTGTAATATAAGACGTGTTTTTTTAAATCTTCACCGAGTTTTGCACCACCAATTTCAGGAGTACCAATCCAGTTATATATCGTTTCAGATACTGTTGATTGCCCACCAAATTCGCTGGTAATAAGTGCTGTTTTTAATTGTTTACGTGCGGCATAGACTGCTCCAGCACAGCCAGCAGGTCCACCACCAAGAATAATTAAGTCGTACATAAAGTGTATTATACACAAAAAATCCCTCCAATAAAAGGAGGGATTTTTTGTAATTACTTTTTCGGTCTGCGGAGAAATGCAGGGACTGCGCTCCAGTCATCAGTATCATCGATGAAAAGATCATCTTCTACTTTTACTGGGTCAGCTTTTTTAATGTATTCATTATTTACTTGAGGGACTTCACGCTTTATTGCGGTGACGATTTCTTCTTTGTGTGCAGTTGCGATAGTTGGCTCTGGCTTCATAGCTACTTGGCTCTGAAAGAGTGAACGCTTTGGCATATCAGTAGGGAAGCCTGTCGCGATTACGGTTACTTTCATTTCACCTTTCTTTAGCTTGTCATCCTTAATTGTACCAAAGATAACTTTTGCATCTTTATCGATAGATTCGGTAATGATTTTTGCAGCTTCTTGGATTTCGTGGATAGTGAGGTCATCGCCACCAGAGATAGCAAAGAGGACACCTTGTGCACCAGAAATTGAAAGATCAAGGAGTGGTGAGTTGATCGCTTCGAGTGCGGCTTTTTGTGCACGGCCTTCGCCAGAAGCAGAACCGATACCCATGAGCGCACTTCCAGCATCAGACATAACTGCACGGATATCCGCAAAGTCGACGTTGATCATACCTGGAGTAGTAATGAGTTCAGAGATTCCTTCTACTGCTTGTTTCAAAACTTCATCACAAATAGCAAATGCTTGTCTGAATCCTACATCAGGACCAGCGATAGCAAGGAGGCGATCATTTGGAATAACGAGAATTGCATCCACTTCTTTTTCAAGTTCGGCAAGACCCATTTCAGCGAGCTTCATTCTCTGGTTTCCTTCAAAAGAGAATGGCTTTGTGACTACTGCGACAGTAAGGATGCCTTGCTCTTTAGCAGCTTGCGCAACGATCGGTGCAGCACCAGTACCAGTACCACCACCCATTCCACAGGCGATAAATACCATGTCGGCACCCTTGATTACATCTTGGATTTCAGCTTTAGTTTCTTCGGCAGCACGGCGACCCACTTCTGGATTCATTCCTGCACCGAGTCCTTTCGTAAGATTTTTACCAATGTGAATTTTCTTTTCAGCGAGAGAGTTGTGAAGGTCTTGAGTATCAGTATTCATTACAATGAATTCTACACCTTTCACTTTGGAGCTAATCATGTGATTGAGAGCATTCTTTCCTGAACCTCCAACACCGATTACCTTAATGCGAGCAAATGATTCAATATCTGGGTTAATTTTGGCCATATATGTAGTAAGACTGGTCGTCTGATTATTTAATAAAGACTACCCTCTATGATAGCAGAAATTTAGAAAAAGCAAATCCCTTGACGAGTGCCAAATTATGGGAGAAGTTGAGAGAAAAACGATTTACAAAAGGTTTTTAAACTCTTGACATTGTCTCCGAGTGATGTTTCAAGTGTGGCATTAGTGTCTCCGCCGATATTTTTAATCACGACACCAGTGACTGCGTACCAACTTTCGTCGCGAATTTTAAATAGTGTAGGAATTTGTATATCTGTTGGTCCGACACGAGCGGGGAGGCGCAAATACTCTTTTGCAATTACTTCGATTTGATGTATTTGTGATCCACCACCAGTGAGAATAATTCCTCCCGGAAGTAAGCCACTTCTTTTTTGTCTCTTTAAATGATTTTCAACGAGTTCAAAAATATCACCAAGTCTCGCATAAATAATTTCATCTACTTTCTTTTTTGAAAAGTCTCCGACAAGTGTTCCAACTTTTACTCCTTCTGCTTCATCAAGAGAAATTTTTAATCCGAGTGCAATGTCTTTTGTAATATCAAGTCCGCCAATAGGGAATGATTGGAGCGACATGAGTGTGCCATTCTCAAAGAGAGAAACGATAACTGTCTCCGCCCCAATATCCACGAGTGCACAGCCTGCGGCACGTTGCTTTTCAGAAAGGAGTAAGGTACTTTCTGATAGTGGTGATGGAGTGATATCAAGGATTTCAATACCTGCCATACCGAGTGCGGTAATCATATCATCAAGGTGTTGTCGTTGAATAGTAATAAACAGACTTCGTACTTCAATCTTTGCTCCTTTCATTCCTTCCGCTTTGCCGTAGACTTCTTTTCCATCAAGTTTGTAATTGAGTGGAATATTTTGTAATACTTTTTTATTTTGGAGATTGAGTAATTCTTCGCTTTCGCTTACCGCTTTTGCAATATCAAGGGCAGTGACTTCTTTGTCTGCACGAGAGATAATGGCACTTCCTGCACTGAGCGTCCCTTCAAGACTCACTCCGCCGACGGTGAGATATGCGCGCTTTATTTTTACTTGTGCAGCTTTGGATGCTTCAGCGACTGTCTTTTTTATAATGCCAGCAACTTTCTGTGTGTCTACCACATACCCTAAACGCATTCCTTCGGAGGGGAAAGAAGCACTGCCAATTATTTTTGGAAGTGGTGAATCATTGGTACTTTCAAATAGAACCACGCGAATTGCGCTCGTACCGATATCAATACCTGCAGTGATGTTTCTTCTCATGAAATGGATGTTAAGAAAAATGCTTTAAGAATTTGCGTTCCTCTTTCTCCATTGTACTACTATGTTCCATTCCTTTCAAATGCAGGCATGAGTGGATAAACAAAAATTTTGTAAATTGCGTGAACGACATATCAAAATCCGGTGCATCTTTTTTAATTTTTTCAATTTGAAGTACGATTTCTCCAGAAGTTTTTGAAAGAGAAAAAGCGAGTGTGTTCGTCGGATAATCTTTTCCGCGGAATTGATTATTTAATTTGCGAGATTGTGCTGGTGAGACAGATGCGACAGAGAGCTCATATTTTTCTCCGAGAATTTTGTCTTTAATTGCAGCAAAAGGCACGCGGGGAAGCGTGCTTTTTGTTTGGTGTATTATTTCACAAGTGTTTGATACTGCTTTCATCTTAACGACGTCCACGAGTCACTACGACTACTTTGCCGAGTTTTACAAGGCGCTCACGTTCTTTTCTGTTCTGGAGTTTCTTGAGTGTTCCTTTCTTTACATTTAGCTTTGAAAGCTTGCGAGCATTGTAGCGCTTGCCTTTTACTTTCTGGATTACTCCTGTTTCCTGCACTTTACGGCTAAAACGACGAAGCAGATTCATATTGCTTTCGTTGGCGTTCTTTTTTACTTCGATAATTACTTTACTCATATGTAGGAAAACAATATCATATTTCCTTTAATTGTGCAAATTATAAGAGGTCTTCAGGGTCTGTATTTACTGAAAAGGATGGGGGAAGCGAACGGAGGGTCTCAAAGAGGGCCTCGTGCTCAGCTTTGTCTCTTTCGGATGAGATCACGAATGGTAATGCCCAAATTTTGGGATCTAGCTTTATGACGGTATTAGTCACATATTCACCTCGAACTTTCCCAATAAATGCTGAGAAAATTTGTGGGTCGTATTTGCCGAGCTCACTTTCAAGATACTCTCGAGCCTTTTCTGATTCTTTTGCGGTACCACGGAAAGTGATTTTTATTAATCGTTTAAATGGTGGGTAGCCGTATTGCTCGCGTTCTTTTAAATCTTCACGATATAAAGGAAGTACATTGCCGGAGAGCACATGCTTAAGGACGGTGTTGTCCGAAATGCGTGTTTGAATCAGAAGATTTCGCTCAGTAACAGAGTGGAGCTTCTCGATGATATGGAGCATCTTTTGATTAATGTTAAAAGAAGGAATTGAGAGCAGTCCATCGATAGAGATAATCGCACTGTGGGTGACTTTGTCACGAATGGAAGCAAATGCCATTTCTGTACCAACGAGAATTGATCCTGGTTTTTCATAAAAGCTATCGGTAAGTATGCGAATTTCTTTTTCAGTATTTGCCGTTTCTTTATCTATTTGCACCACATGTGCATCTCCGTACAATTCTTTTAATTCTTCGACGACTCGATCAGTACCGATACCGAGCGGGGTGAGATTCCAGCTCTCACACTTTGGACAGCGTGTTTCTGTTGTTTCTTTTCTGCCACATTTATTACACATAAAGATTCTATTCTTTTCATCCTTCGTAGCTGTTTTCTGTTTGCTTCCATAGAGGACGACCGGTGCACTACAATGACTGCAGAGTAGTGTGTGTCCGCAGTCATGACAAACAGTCACTCCCGCGAGTCCTTTGCGTAGGGTAAAGAGGAATATATTTTCTTTGTGATCGAGCGCGTAGCTAATCATTTTCTTTGTGGTCTCTCCAAATACTGAAAAGGTATGCAATCCTTTTTCATCTACTTCTTGTGTCATGTCGACAATGATTTGGCGTTCGACGGTCGGTAAACGGAATAGTGGTGAGGCGACTTCACCAAGCTCGCCAGTATCATGGCGATGCAATGTTTCCGGGCGGAGTAATGTATCACCAATAATATATTTACTTCCCGAAATACCAGCCATTACTTCGGCAAAGGTACGCATGTCGATAAATGGTCTACTCATTTGCTTGTATGCGCCAGCACTTTCATGTTCGATAATGATTGTCTTTATGTCATGGCGTGGAATTGAGAGAAATGGTCCAGTACCAACAATGAGCACTGGATGTGATTCTGAAACGACAGTATTATAATCTGCAATTAATGTCTTTTTGGGAATATCACTATGAAATTTGTAGACATATTTTTCAATACCTTTAGAAAATGCAGTATAAAAATGATTGATATCGTATGCAGTTGGAACACAGATAAATACTGATTCTTTTTTTGCAAAACTTTCACGGATGAGTGTGCGATACCATGAGAGGCGGTCGGCGAGTAGTGCTTGGAAAATTACTTTTTCATTTTTAATTTTTATTCCATTAGTTGTTATCTCTGGAGGAGTAACTTTTACGAGCTCTGAATATCGTTCCAAAAAGAGTGCAGGAAGCATGGCATTTACCACATTGCCTGTTGTCCCAAGACTATAGTCTTTCATTTTTTCACAGGTAGTAAAAAATGTTTGTGCAAATGGTGCGGGGCCGACAACACTTTCTATTTTTCGTAATTCAAAATCCGCGCCTTTTACTTCAGACTTTATGTCACTCGCGTCTTCAATATTGATGACAATGCCATCGACAATTTTTTTGCGAAGGGGAATATGGACAATACTTCCAATAGAAATTTCTTTCCCCGTAAAATAGGTGAGTTCCTCTCTCTGAAAGCCTTTCGTGAGTGGGATGACGGTAGCGATATACATACCCACATCCTAGCATATATTTGTATTTTGGGAGTGAGTGACAAATACAATTTTCTAGCGTATATTATACAGTACCTATATGGCTTTTTTTACTAAAAAATTGGGAATAGATTTGGGGACAGCAAACACGCTCGTGTATCTTCCTGGTAAGGGTATTGTGCTCAATGAGCCTTCTGTCGTCGCAGTGAGTGAACAAGACAATAAAATTATTGCAATTGGTATTGAAGCAAAAGAAATGATTGGAAAAACTCCAGAAAGTATTATTGCGTATCGCCCAATGAAAGACGGCGTTATTGCGGATTATCGTGTGACCGAAGCAATGCTCCGCTACTTTATTACGAAAGCTCTCGGTAAATGGAATTTATGGAAACCTGATGTGATGGTGAGTGTTCCAGCAGGAATTACTTCGACTGAACGCCGTGCGGTGGTAGAGGCTGCAATTCGTGCGGGTGCAAAAAATGCATTCGTGGTGAAAGAGCCAATCCTTGCTGCAATCGGTGCCGGTATTCCTATTCAACAAGCAAAAGGGCATATGATTGTGGATATTGGTGGAGGGACGACAGATGTCGCTGTAATTTCACTCGGTGGAATTGTTGCTTCGACATCGGTGAAATGTGCTGGAGATAAAATTGATCAATCAATCGCAGACTATATAAAGAAGACATTCAATCTCGCAATTGGAGACAAAACAGCCGAACAAATTAAAATTCGCATCGGTGCGGCGGTACCACTTGAAGAAGAACTCACGATGACGATTAAGGGTCGCGACTTTATCCAAGGGCTTCCTCGTACTGCACAAATTTCGACAAATGAAATCGTCCGTGCTATTGATAAAGAACTTCGCAGTATGATTGCTGCAATCAAAGAAGTGCTTGCAGAAACTCCACCAGAACTCGCAGCCGATATTATGGATGATGGAATCATTATGACCGGAGGGTCTTCTCAGCTTCGCAATTTACCGGATTTAGTTTATCGTCGCACTGGGGTAAAAGCTCGTACTGCAGATGAAGCACTCTACTGTGTAGTAAAAGGGACGGGTGAGGCGCTGAATCATTTGGACACATATAAAAAGACTATTATTTCTAAAAAGTAATATGAATATACAGAAGCGGACAATAATTAAAAAAATTGGGATACTTTTTTTGTGGCTTTTTGCCAGCATTGGATTTGTGTTTACGGGGATATTTATTGCAATGCAATTTGATTTACTAAATGTCGCTGGTGCCGCAAAAGAACGTGATACTTATTTTAGAGTTCCCGAAAGTGTGTTTAAGATGACACATCAAGAAGAAGCAACTGACATACATCCACTTCTGACTTCGCTTAGCTGGATGAATTCGTCTGACTGGAAATTACTTGAAGAAGTATTTACGAGAGATCAGGCTGTGATTACGCAAGCAGCACATGATGCGGGAATTGCTCCGCGTATTCTTTTGGGTGGAGTAATTGGTGAACAACTTAGATTTTTTGCTGGTAATAGAGAATCATTCAAGCAGTACTTTGAACCATTAAAAATTCTTGGTTCACTCTCTAAATTCTCTTTTGGTATTGCTGGACTGAAGCCAGCTACTGTAGCCAATATTGAATTGTATTTAAAAGATACAAAATCTCCATTTTATTTAGGAAAAGATATGGAGCATGTCGCTGACTATCTTATCCCAGTAGGTCAAGATGAATCTACGTTTGATTTCGATACTGCACGAATGGCACGCATTACAAATGCAAAAGATCCATATTATTCCTATTTATATGTGGGACTCTATATGAGAGAAGTGTCAAAACAGTGGGAGCTGGCAGGGTATCCTGTGGATGATCGACCAGAAATCCTCGCGACGCTCTACAATCTGGGTTTCAATCGCTCGCTACCAAAGCCTGATCCTCAGCCGGGCGGTGCACTCATTACAATTGATGGACGTGAATATACTTTTGGTCAAATTGCTTATGAATTTTATTATTCAGATGTACTTTCACAATTGTATCCTCGTACGGTACAATAGAACTATGAATCCTTTTACTACAGGAATATTGGGACCGCTCCATCATTTTTATCTCGTGGAAGGTGAGAGTGTTCTTGGACGTGAGGCACTGCTTTCTTTTCTTACAGAAGATCAATTGCCAACTGAAATCATTTTAGATGAATGGTATGAATCACTCGATGTCGCAGCGAGTGAAGTAATCCATGGCTATCAGACTATCAAAACTGCTGAGGGTACTAGAAAAATTTTAATTGTACGGACGCAGGATATTACGAGCGTTGCAGAGCATGCACTACTCAAGATGTGCGAAGAACCAGCAAGAGAGACCCATATTTTTATATTCTTACCAAATATTAGTGGAGTGCCTGATACGGTACGATCTCGAGCGCATATTATTCGCCTCCCAAAAACTACAGGAGAAAGTGATATCCAAGCGGTAACGTTTATGAAAGTAAATAAAAATGAACGGATCGATATGATTGCAGAAATAATCAAAAAGCATAAAGATACTGAGACAAGTGCACCACTTCGTGCCGAGGCGATGGAATTCGTCTGTGCACTCGAAGGACTACTCCACAAAACATATACTTTTCCTTATACAAAAGAACAACAAGAGCACCTGCAAATATTACTGAGTGCTCAAAAATACCTTTCCACTTCCGGTGCATCGGTAAAAATGATTTTGGAGGGACTTGCTTTGGTGCTATAATAAAAAAATGTCTTATAATAATACAAATTTCAAAAGTGAATTAAAAAAGATAGAAGAATGGCTTGCAAAAGAATATATGCAAGTGCAGACTGGCCGTGCGACACCAATTATTCTTGACTCTGTAAATGTAGAAAGTTATGGAAGTTATATGCCGATTAAAAATATTGCGAGTGTAACGGTGGAGGATCCAAAGACACTTCGCATTGCTCCATGGGATAAAAGTGCAATTAAATCTATCGAAAATGCTATTCAGAGTGCAAACCTTGGACTTTCCGTCCTTTCAGATGCAGATGGAGTGCGTGCGATTTTTCCAATGCTCACCACAGAAAGTCGTGCACGTCTTGCAAAGGTACTTAAAGAAAAATTGGAAGATGCTCGAATTTCTGTGCGCAAAGCTCGCCAAGAAGTAATGGATACGACGAGTGATATGCCCGAAGATGATCAAAAGCGTGCAAAAGATGATATCCAAAAGTGTGTCGATGAAGCAAATGCAAATCTCGAAGCAATTTTCGCTAAAAAAGAAACTGAAGTGATGAATTAAATATGAATATTATTATTTTCATCATTATTCTTTTTGTACTTGTTGTCTCTCATGAATGGGGACATTTTATTGTTGCGAAAAAGAGTGGAATCCGTGTTGATGAATTTGCATTCGGCATGGGGCCGAAATTATTTAGTTTTACAAAAGGTGAAACTACATACAAAATAAATTTATTGCCAATTGGTGGGTATGTAAAAATCTTTGGAGAAAATCCCGATGAGGATTCTATGAATGGTCCAGACAGTAAGAGAAGCTTTGTAAACAAACCACGCTATGTTCAAGCTGCGGTACTCTTTGCTGGGGTTGCTATGAATTTTCTTCTTGCATGGCTCCTCATTTCTGTTGGATTTATGGCAGGGCTTCCTTCATCGGTAGATTCACTTCCTGCTGGAGCAAAAGTAAAAGATGCTGAAGTGGTGATTGTTGGTATTCTTCCAAATTCGCCTGCGGAGATAGCAGGGTTTAAAGTAGGAGATCGGATTACTTATATGCAGAGTGGTACTGACGGGACAAGTATTCCTTCAAAAGAAAGTGTACAGTACTTCGTGCGTAACCATGGAAATGAAAAAATTACGGTGAGTTTTCATCGTGGTACAGAAGAAAAAAAGACAGATATTATTCCAAAAGCAGGACTTGTGGATGATATGCCAGGGATTGGCGTGAGTATGGATGTGGTAGGTACTGCGCAATTACCACTCCTAAATGCTGTCACTGAAGGATTAAAACTAACACTCCAGCTCACAAAAAGTACAGTGATTGGTTTCTATCAGCTTATTACTGGCCACACAAATATTAAATCACTTACTGGACCAATAGGACTTGTGCATGTGGTGGGCGATGCAGCCAAGTTTGGCTTTATGTACCTCCTTTCTTTTACAGCACTTATTTCAGTAAATCTTGCCGTAATCAATCTCATTCCATTTCCAGCGCTTGATGGTGGACGTTTATTATTCCTTCTTATAGAAAAAATAAAAGGTTCACGAATCACTCCAAAAATTGCAAATATGGTGAACCTCATCGGCTTCGGACTCCTTATGATTCTCATGGCGGTAATCACTTTTCATGATGTGGTAAAACTTTTTTAATAAGCTAGGCAATTTAGAATTTATATGTTATAGTTCTTATACATTTCGCCCTTTGGCGATTTTATTTTATTTTTAATCTAACTATTATGGAAATACGCAATATTGCAATTATCGCCCACGTGGACCACGGCAAAACAACCCTCACTGATGAGCTCATGAAGCAGTGTGGAATGAATGAAGATGGTGCCAGTATGGATTCAAACGCCCTCGAACAAGAGCGTGGAATTACTATCTATTCAAAGAACACATCAGTTTCTTATAAAGGAACAAAAATCAATATTGTGGATACTCCAGGCCACGCGGACTTCGGCTCTGAAGTAGAGCGTGTGCTCCGTGCGATTGACTCTGTGCTCCTCCTTGTCGACGCGCAAGAAGGTCCTATGCCACAGACTCGTTTCGTGCTCAAGAAATCACTCGAGCTCGGACTTAAGCCGATTGTCGTGATAAACAAGATTGATAAGCCAGCAGCAAATCCAGACAAAGCGCATGAAGAAGTCCTCGAACTTTTCCTAGAACTCGGTGCAAACGAAGAACAAATTGAATTTAAAACTATTTATGCAATCGGTCGCCAAGGTGTTGCGATGCGAAATCTAAATGATGAAAGAAAAGATCTTACTCCGCTCCTTGATATGGTCTTAGAAGAAGTACCGGAGGCGAGTAAGAATCCAGAAGCTCCATTCGTCGGACAAGTATTCAACCTCGGGTATGATAATTTCCTTGGCCGTCTTGCTATCGTACGTGCATATTCTGGAAGTGTGAAAACTGGTTCTACTATTATTGTAAAGAAAGCTGATGGTGAATCTCGTAATGCAAAAATTACAAAGATGTTTACGTTTGAAGGAATCGCTCGTAAAGAAGCTGAATTCCTTACGACAGGAGACATTGCTATTGTTGCTGGTATTCCAGATGTGTTCATCGGAGAAACACTTTGTGTAAGTGCGGATACTATTCCTCTTCCGTCTATCGCAATTGATGAACCGACAATCTCTCTAAACTTCCTCGTGAACGATTCTCCCTTTGCTGGTAAAGAAGGAAAATTTGTTACTGGTCGTCAGATCCGTGAACGCCTTGAAAAAGAACTTGAAATCAACGTTGGATTAAAGGTTGATTTTGATGCGCCGGATGGCTACCTCGTGTACGGTCGTGGTGAGCTCCATATTGCAGTGCTTCTTGAAAATATGCGCCGCGAAGGATATGAACTTCAGGTCTCTCAGCCACACGTTATTGTAAAAGAAATTGATGGTAAAGAATGTGAACCGTACGAAGAAGTGACGATTGATGTTCGCGCTGAACTTTCTGGTGCGGTAATTGAAAGGCTCACACAGCGTCGTGGAATGATAACCAATATGCAAGAAAAAGATGGTATTACTCGAATTCTACTCGATATGCCGACTCGCGGACTTCTCGGATATCGCGGGCAGTTCGTCGTGGACACAAAAGGTGAAGGAATTCTCGCTTCACGATTTATAGGATTTAAAGAATACGCTGGTGAAATTAAAAAGCGCGATGTCGGCTCAATGACAAGTATGATGACTGGAATGGTAGTTGCATTTGCGCTATGGAATCTACAAGAACGCGGTACTCTATATGTAGAGCACGGGGATCAAGTCTACGAAGGAATGGTCATCGGTAACGTTATCAAAGGTGATGAAATGGCAGTAAACCCAATCAAAGGAAAGCAGCTTACAAACATGCGTGCTTCAGGTACTGATGAAGCGGTGAATGTGAAGCCACCATTTAAGATTTCAATCGAGCGCGGACTTGAAGTTATGGCAGATGATGAATACCTCGAAATTACACCAAAGAATGTACGTTTACGCAAGAAGTATTTGACAGAGCAAATGCGTTCAAAGAACAAGGGAGGTAAATAATATCCTTTAGATATAGTGCTTTTTAAGGGATTTGTGTAATAGTTGACTTTATGGTATAGTAATGATATTATAAATTTATAACAAATAGTTAATCAACAGCATATATGGCAAACACAGTCACATTTAAACCAAAACAGGTCACAAAAAGAATCTTGGGCAATCTTCCTCCTCGTGCGTATGAAGTGGTTGTTAACCGTTTTGGTCTAACTGATGAAGCTGAACGCAAGACACTCGAAGCAATCGGTGGAAAGTACGGTATCACTCGTGAGCGTGTTCGCCAGATTGAAAATGCTGCACTTACACTGATTCGTAAATCTGATGCATACAAAACAGAAGAACCTGTGTTTGCTGAATTAAAATCTCTCGTAGAAAGTCTTGGCTCAATTGTCGGTGAAGAAGATCTCCTCAATCATATTTCAAAAGATAAACTCGTACAGAATCACATTCACCTTTATTTGACTCTTGGTGATGATTTCACTAAAGAAAAAGAAGATGAACATTTTAAATCTCGTTGGAGTATTGATACTGCAGTAAGTGGCGAAGTACATACTGCATTAAAGAATCTTTATGCAAACCTGGACGATGATGAATTAATTGCTGAAAGTGAATTAGTAAACCGTTTCCTTGATCATCTAAAAGGTCTTTCTGAAAATTATCGTGATGCAGAAATTGCTCGCCGATACCTTTCTATCTCAAAAGCAATCAATAAAAATCCACTTGGTGAATGGGGTAAAGCAACAAGTGCAAACATTAAAACTCGTGGAATTAAAGATTATGCATTTCTTATGATGCGAAAGCATGGTTCACCAATGCACTTCCGTGAAGTAGCAAAAGCAATTAGTGATACCTTTGCAAAAGAAACCCATACTGCAACATGTCACAATGAACTCATTAAAGACAACCGTTTTGTTCTCGTTGGCCGTGGTATCTACGCACTAAAAGAATGGGGATACACTGCGGGAGTTGTCCGGGATGTGATTCGTGAAATGATTAAAAAGAATGGACCAATGACGAAAGAAGATATCGTAGAACAAGTAATGAAAGAACGATATCTCAAGAAAAATACTATTCTGGTAAATCTTCAGAATGCAAAATATTTTAAAAAGAATAAAAATGGGCTCTACGGTATCGCATAAATAATTTTATAAAAGAAAATCCACTTCGTTTGAGGTGGATTTTCTTTTGATATGATATACTATTTCTATGCACACAAGAGGATTTATGAATATTATACTTATTCTCATCGGCTTCCTTATTATTGGAGTTCTTATTGGTTATTTTAATTATTAAGTATGCTTGATCAGCTCATACAATCCGGAAATTTTCACCCAGTACTTTGGCTTATTACCATTGTCGGGTATTTGATGCCGTTTCCGCTCGCATACCTTGCCTATACATTATGGCACCATTATCGCAATGAGCATTTCATTGCCGGTATTAAATGGGCACTACTTGAAATCCAGGTACCACGTGATGTAATCAAAAGTCCTGCGGCAATGGAGCTTATTTTTTCTAATGCTTTTTATCATAAAAGTCAAAAAGGATTTTGGGAAATGTTTATTCAAGGTGCACCGTGGATGTGGTTCTCACTTGAGATTGCAAGTATTGATGGGCACGTACACTTTTTTATTCGTACTCCCACTCGTATGCGAGGACTCGTGGAGACACAAATTTACGCACAGTACCCACAAGCAAAAGTGGTAGAAGTGGATGATTATGTTTTTCACGTACCGGAGTATACGAAACATGGTAATTGGTATGCATGGGGTGCTGAATGGAAAAAGGAATTACATGATGCTCGTCCAATAAAGACATATCGTGATATGGAAGAAATGGATTCCGGGACAAAAGAAGAATTCAAGATTGATCCAATTACTCCAGTTATTGAATACCTCGGTTCGCTCGCAAAAGGTGAGCAAGTGTGGATGCAGATTCTTGTACGCCAGAGTATAAAGCAGTACCATAGTCATGGTCCACATAAGCATGTTGGTTTTTATGAAGCCGCCCAAGAGCATATTGATGAAATCCTAAAACCATATACAAAAGTCGGTAAAGGTTCTGGCCTTGGTGGTGGAGATTCTTTGGAAACTCGTGCACCAGCATTCCTTGACCCAATTATCAAAAAAATTGTCCGTAATTTAGAACAAATTCACTTTGATACTGGAATACGTGTCGTCGCACTTGCAAATAAAGAATATCGTACTGAAGATCAGTTTAATAATTTACGCCGTAACGTGCGTTTGCTATTTCGTCAGTATGCTGCACCGTCGCTCAATGAACTTTCTCGTTTTAATGCAACACAATTTGATTCACCGTGGGCAGATCCGACGGGATTGAGTCTTGCAAAATGGAAGCGTCGTACTATTGATTTTTATCGCTTACGAGTTATGTTCCATCCACCACTGCAATATAGTATTAAGTATCACCCACTGATTGCATCTTTTTTCCCATCTGGACGCCCAGAGATATTTGTGATGTCTGCAGAAGAGCTTGCGACTATTTTTCACTTCCCAGGTATGGTTTCTGAGACCCCAACCTTTAAGCGTATTGAAAGCAAGATTGCAAAACCACCATCCAACTTGCCATCATAGTTATGAACATCAAAAAATATATATTACCGATACTTGGCATTTTACTTATGATACTTTCTTTTTTATTTGCGTATCATTATTTGCCAAATAGAATTTATTCATATATTGATCGTCACTACGGTGCTCCACGATTTGCGCCTAATATCAAAGTGACATTTCCCGAAGGAACCACTAATGAAGAAATGGCAGATATTCTAGTTAATAAATTTACGAATTTTAACCGTGTGGAATTTATTACACTTACGGCTGGCAAGCAAGGGTATTTATTTCCCGATACCTATCTGTTTTATAAAAATGAAAAGCCAAGTAGTATGGTGACAAAATTACAAAATACTTTTTATAAAAAAGCACTTCCACTCATAGAAAGTACTACTACGATACGTAGTACAAAAGATACTATTATTATGGCATCAATAGTGGAAGCAGAATCAAATGGTAAAGAAGATGCACCGATTGTAGCGGGGATTTTATGGAAGCGACTTGATAATGGTATTCCACTTCAAGTAGACGTGGCACCTGATACGTACAAGACGAAAGGATTACCGAGTGCACCGATCACGAACCCGGGACTTGTGTCTATTACGGCGAGCCTTACGCCTACCGTGACACCCTACTTATATTATCTTCATGACAAAGATGGTATGATACATCTTGCAAAGAGTTTTGATGAACATAAAAAGAACATTAAGCTCTATTTGCGAAAATAATATGAGAAATCATAGGCTTGCATTTATCGATACTGAGACGACAGGATTTGACCTGGATACCCATGAACTGATTGAGATCGGTGTAGTACTTGTCGATCAAGACTGGACATGTACTCCGCCCCTTTTTACGGTAGTAGAAGAGTTTGATATCAAAGTAAAACCAACTCATATCGAGACAGCTGACCCAATATCGCTAAAGATAAATAAATACAATGAAGCTGAGTGGGTATCTGCCCATGCGTTGCCGGAGGCAATGAAGTTACTTTCAAAAAAGACAAAAGATGCTATTATGGTGGCACATAATCTCTGCTTTGATGCATCGTTTTTAGACAAGGCATACAAGACAAGTGGGGTAAAAAATGAGATGCATTATTTACGACTAGATACCATTACGATGTCATTTACCAAATTGCATAATCGTACTGATATTGATAAATATTCTCAGCGAAATTTGTGTGAATATTTTGGTATTGAAAACAAAAATGCTCATACAGCACTAGCAGATGCACAAGCATTATTTGAATTATTTAAAAAGTTGATCGCAATAAAAGAATAATATATGATACAAATTACAAAAAAGGGAACAGATTACGAATTACTTGATTCTGGCGTCGGGGCAAAGCTCGAACGCTATGGTGATGTCGTTTTCTCTCGCCCAGATCCAGAGGCATTATGGACAAAAAATTTAAATAATAAAGAATGGGATAATGCCGATGCCGTATTTATTCGCCGTGGACCAAAAAATGAATGGATTATAAAAAAGGGTGTCCCTGCAAAATGGAATATTTCTTTTGGTGGGTATACATTTGCAATTCGCCCGACATCATTCAAGCATACCGGTCTCTTTCCAGAACAGCTTGCTAATTGGGATTGGATGAAAGAAGTTATTACTAAAAAGAAATCTGAGTACAAAGAACCAATTCAGGTATTAAATTTGTTTGGATATACTGGTGGTGCGACTCTTGCATGTGCTGATGTTGGCGCTGAGGTGACACATGTGGATGGCTCAAAAGTTGCTGTCGCCTGGGCGAGGGAGAATGCTGAGCTTTCAGGGCTCACGGATAAGCCAGTGCGCTGGATTATTGATGATGTGCTCGTCTATTTGAAAAGGGAAGTAAAACGCGGGAAAAAATATGATGGAATCCTTATGGATCCACCAGCGTTTGGGCACGGACCAAAAGATGAATTATGGAAGATTGAAGAACAGTTTAATGAACTTATGGATTTGTGTAAGGCTGTCCTTTCAGATGACCCACTCTTTGTGCTTATAAACGGCTATACGGCGGGTTACTCACCAATTGCGTATCAGAACTGCTTGAGTGGTATGATGAAAGACCACAAAGGGGCTATTGAGATTGGTGAATTAACGATTGAAGAAAGTCAGAGCAAACGCTTGCTCCCATGTGGTATCTTTGCTCGCTGGAGTAAAGATTAAAAATCAGGTGTTGGACACCTGATTTAGGTTTATCTTTCAATTAATACTTTTGTGCCGGGAGTTACGAGGTTAAATAGCTCAATGATATCTTTATTACGCATTCTGATGCATCCATGTGATGTGGGTGTGCCAATGAGCCCTTCTTCTGGTGTGCCATGGATCATAATGCCTCTGTTGTAACTATCTACATTTCCACCTTTATTTATTCCTTTCTCTGTGCCAGCAAGTGTGAGTACTCGTGTCGTAAGTAAATCTGTTTCTCTATATGTTGCATCAGTGTGAATGGTTGCTTTTTTACCAGTGTAGACGAGTTTTTTTATGATTCCACCAAGGGGAACTTTTTTCCCTACTTTTTCTTTTATTACATGTACACCGAGGGGAGTTTTATTACTACCAGAAATATTGCCGATACCTTTCTTTGCAGTAGAGATTGGATATGATTTTTCAACTACTCCATCTTTCATGAGATTTAGAGTTTGAGTAGATACTGAAATAGTAATTGAACGCTCCGGGGTCGTGAGTGCGTGCGCCAGCGGAATGTGTAGACAAAGAAAGAGGAGAATGATGGTAAAATATCTCATATAGACATAATAGCATAATTAAGGTATTTTAAATAAGTGAAAGATAAAAGGAAAACGGTATTTGTGGGTGTTTCTGGTGGAGTAGATTCATCGGTATCACTCGCACTTCTAAAAGATACTGGCTACAACGTCGTCGGTGTTTTTATTCGTACCTGGACACCAGATTTTATCGAGTGTACCTGGCGTGATGAACGCCGTGATGCAATGCGAGTGTGCGCACATCTTGATGTGCCATTTTTAGAATGCGATGCAGAAGAAGCATACAAAAAAGGTGTGGCTGATTATATGATTGCTGAATATAAAGCTGGAAGAACTCCAAATCCTGATGTGATGTGTAATCGTGAAGTAAAATTTGGTGTCTTTTGGCAATTTGCAAAAGCTCATGGTGCAGATTTTATTGCTACGGGGCATTATGCACGCGTAGGGGTAAATAGTTTTAGAGAAGCGACGGGCGGGGGCGTGCCGTTTTCTGTGCAACAAGAAAATGGGGTTAAGGAGCTTCGAGAAAACCTATTTACCCTGGAGCGAGGAATAGATACTTCTAAAGACCAATCATATTTCCTTTGGACGCTTACAGAAGAAGACCTGGCTCATACACTATTTCCAATAGGTCATATGCAAAAAAGTGAAGTGCGGAAGCTAGCGGAAAAATATAAGCTTCCAACAGCTACAAAGAAAGATTCACAAGGTGTGTGTTTCCTTGGTCCGCTCGATATGAAAGATTTTCTAAAGCATTACATAGAAAGCGAGGAGGGAAATGTAGAAAATACAAATGGTGAAATTATCGGTACTCATGACGGTGCATTATTTTACACTATTGGTGAACGCCATGGATTTACGATTACAAAAAAGGGAATAGAAGATACACCGTATTATATTGTTGCAAAAGATGTTACTCGTAATGTGCTCATTGTCTCGCACAATAAATATGAATTAAAGAAAGAGAGTAATGAAATTACTCTGCAACGTGTCGTTGTTCGTGGTGAAATAGAATTACATAAATCTTATACCGCCCAAGTCCGCTACCACGGCGAACTCCTCTCTGTTCTTGTAAAAGAATATGATAAAAAAAACAACACCCTCACCCTTTCATTCCAAAACTCTGACCCGACAGCTTCTTCTGGCCAATCAGTTGTAATTTACGACGGCGACATTTGCCTTGCAGGTGGGGTAATCGTATAATTTGTATATATGAATTCAGAAACTAAAATCTGCCAAAACTGTAAGAAAGATTTCGTCATTGGAGTTGAAGATTTTGGTTTTTATGAAAAAATAAAAGTACCTCCACCAACATTTTGCCCTGAGTGTTCACACCAACGTCGTTTTGCGTGGAGAAATACTCATTCTTTATATACTAGACCTGATAGTGTAACTGGTAAAAATGTTATATCAATTTATTCTCAAGATAAGAATTTAAATGTTGTTGAGCAAAAATATTGGTGGAGCGATGAATGGGATCCATTTGATTATGGAAAAGATTTTGATTTCTCTCGAGATTTTTTTATTCAATGGAAA
>CAZTHH010000002.1:3109-25014 GCA_964613545.1 uncultured Candidatus Saccharibacteria bacterium | reverse complement strand
GTGAGCGAGCCCACATACCCTTCCATAATTTCTCCGTATTTTTCTCCAGTAAATTCCTCTATAAATTTCCCTGGATTTTTACTACACACTTTCATAATTTCTTCTGGAGTAAAATGGTGCTCTTCCATGAGCCATGTGGTGAATGCGCCGTATGTATCTAAATGCGTCAGCCCAGACATTCCTTTTTCTTTTTCTTCTACCGTATGCGGTGCGTGATCTGTAGCGAGGTAATCAATGTCTCCATTTTTGAGCATTGCAATAAGTTGCAATCGATTTTCTTTTGTCTGACGTATTGGCGGATTCACTTGATAGAGCGTGCGAGTACTATCAGTAAACATCGTCTCGTCAAAATAGAGATGGTGTGGAGTAACTTCCACGCTCACATTCACTCCGCGCTTTTTTGCATCAATCACTTTCTGCACCCCTTCCACCGTCGACGCATGGCAAATCTTTCCTTTCAAATTATATTTTTCAATTAGCTCAAGTGCGAAATCTACCGCGAGAATTTCTGCTTCTGGCGGGCGCTTGTGCTCGTGCGTATCTGCACCACAACAACTCTCGAGCATCTTTGGATCTTCGGAGTGAAAGCTCACCCACTCACCTTCGTACTTTTGTATTGCAGTTTCTAAACTTTCCCGATCAAGGAAAAACATTTCTCCAATACTCTTTCCCATAAATACTTTGTAGGGAACTTTTTGTGAAAGCGGTTTCGTCATTACTCCAACACCGGCATAGAGTACTATTTCAGGTGAAGTATTATTTGGAAAATTATTTTTTGATTCAATCACCAATTTCTTTTTTGTGTCATAGCCCGTATCATCTACTGGAGGCACGATGTTGTTTGGCATATCAGCAAATGCTACTACGCCGCCATTTAATGCAGCCGCGCTCGCAGTGGTAAAATCCTCTTTATACTTTTGCTCACCGCTCACATCCTCGCGTGCATGCACATGCAAATCAATAAACCCAGGGAAAATCAATTCCCCTTCGCTACACACAATGTCTGCATTCCCAGTCACCTCGCCAACTTTTACAATAATTCCAGCATCATCAATTTCCACCCGCTTGCGAGCAATTCCTCCCTCTTGTACTATTCTGCCTTCAATCGTGGTCATATAATAAAAAAGCCCCATTATAGGGACTGGAAAAAATTATTAAAATTATAAGTATAAAAGCGAAAAACCGTCTTTTGCATGTGATTCTTTGGTTGTTTCCCTCGTGTATACATTAAGGTAGATTATAGCATAGGCCTTAAACACGACGCAACTTCACTAATTATTATCTTTTTAATGGTGTTATTCCTAAATAATCATTTATAAGTAAATAATGAAAAACCAGCCAGAACAATAAATGAATAAAAAATGAAACTAAGAACCCAGAAATTCCATATGATTGCAAATAGGCAAAAATCAAACCTCCTACAAGTGAGGCAACGACAGGAAATAGTGCAAATTTTTTAGGAAGTAAGAAAATAACAGGAACATGGACAACAAAAAACAAAATACCAAAAGTAACCGGAGAAACTCCAAATGTTAACAAGCCCCCTAAGAAACAAAGTTGTTGAAAAAGGATCTCAAAAAATTTTGGTAATTGGTAATAAAGAATTTCTTTTTTAGGATAAAGCGTATTTTTGTATGTTGCTGGTATAAAAAAATATAACAAAAATAGACCTACAATAATCAGTAAATTTTTTGAGGAAAAATTATTGAAATATACAAAAAATTGATCCTGATACACAACAAACAATATTATTAAAAAAGAAATAAAAAACAAAGCATGTTGCCACCAATTTTGGTAGTAAGTAATTTTATACTTTTTATAGAGATAGTTAGGTAAACCCATTACAAATCCCCATAATATTATCCAGATTGATATCCATTGAATCATAAGAAAATTCTATCATTTTAAAAATTCTTTCACTATAGCTTCCACTTCTTCCGCAGAATTGGATTCCATTAAGCGGATGCGGAGTTCTTTGGCACCGGGGAAACCGTTCACATATGCCTTGTAATGCTTTTTCATAATAGAGAAATTTTTTATGTCGCCGAGGAGCTGCATAAAAAGTTTGGTATGGATCACCATTGTTTCAAGCTTTTCTTTAGTGGAAATTTCAGAGAGCGTATAGCGGTCTGCGCCTTGGAATTTCTTCATCCATTTACGTGGGAGGATATGTGCGAGGAATCTATTCATTTTCTTTGGGCGCTTGGTAATAACTCTATGACTATCAAAAATCCACGGATTACCAAAGACGGCACGCCCAATCATTACCCCATCACAGCCAGTCATTTCTGCGAGCTCCCTCCCATGAGCGAGGTCCATCACATCACCGTTCCCTATTATCTTTGTTTTCACTCCCATTCGGTCACGAATTGCGACGACTTCACGCACATGCTCCCAGCGTGCCGGTACTTTTGAAAGTTCTTTTCTGGTGCGAGCGTGCACTGTGAGTGTGGCAATGTCTTGTGAAAGGAGAAATGGAATCCATTCATTTATTTGAATAGTGTTATATCCTACGCGAGTTTTCACTGAAAGTGGAATATCTTTGCCCGCATCCTTGATACCCTCTTTTGCCGCCTCTATTATTTCTTTTGCAATTTCTGGAGTCTTTATCATTGCAGCGCCGGCGCCCTGCTTCTCGATACTTCTATCCGGACAGCCCATGTTTATATCAATACCATCAAAACCAAGCTCGGCACAAAGGCGTGCAGCTTCGCGCATTTGCTTTGGATGCGAAGAAAATAATTGTGCCACAATCGGGCGCTCACCTTCGGTGTATTCCAAATCTCTTTTGAGTACTTCTCTGCCGGCGCTCGAAAGTCCATCAGCAGAAACGAATTCTGTCCAAAATACGTCGGGACCACCACCAGCTTCGCCATGCCGAGAGCAATCGGCAATAATCCGGCGAAACGCAGGATCGGTCACATCAGCCATCGGTGCTAATGCAAAAAAAGGTTTTGGTAATTTTTCCCAGAAGTTATTCATTGAACTTGTATAGTACTTTATTTTTGAACCGGAGGTCAATATACATGAGCGAATTGTACCTACTGATAATTTCATTTTTAAATTCCGGCTTTTTCATTGCAGTGAGTAGATTGTCTAAAACAACAGGAAGTGTACTTTCACTATTCCACAAAATTTTTGGTGTCGTCCCGATACTCGTGCGAGCAAGGCGGAATTCATACGCATTGGGATCACTCATTACAAGTGCCACAGGGTGGAGGCCTTCACCTTCTAATGCATCCATAAAGCCAATGACTTGTTTGAATGTTTCTGGTGGCAAGACTTTCTGCTCAAGCGGGCTTGCCACACCATCACCAACAGCAACATAAAATTTAAAATATACTTCGCCTGAGAAATACGGTGCCACGTCAAAAATGAGTCCGTCATTATTTACAAAGTAGCAATTATCCCCCTCTTGCTCTGGCACTGATGCGCCACACCATAAATACGAACCCGCACGCTCACTAATCGTAATTACAATCGTATGGAATCCAATGCGTTTTATCGAAAGTGTCTCCGTACGTGGAAACGTATGCATAATATCTTTTTTTATTTTACTTTCAGGATAAATAAACGCATTTGCTTTCGTAAATAGATAGAGGTATCTACCAGAAAGCTCGCCAGTCACTAATTCTTTTACTTGCTGAGGGTCGACAATATGAGTGCCATCAACTTGCACTTCGGTAATTAAAAATTTTGGCACGCGTGACAAAAAAGAAAATCCAATCACGAACACTACAAAAATAAAAAAGATAATTCCTGTCCATAAATACCGACGCTGACGCTTTTCTTTTGAAAGCGCGAGCATTCGTGGCGATGTGATACTATCGCGTTTGGCCAACATAATTATTTTTGTTTGAGTGTTATGGTGTCTTTGCCGAAATATTTCTGGAGGACTTTCGGAATTTTAATTGAACCATCAGCTTGTTGGAAATTCTCAATGAGCGCTGCAGGGAGGCGTGATGTTGCGCAGGCAGTATTGTTAAGTGAATGGGCATAGCGCATTTTGCCATCAGCATCTTTATAGCGAATGTTGAGGCGGCGTGTCTGAAAATCATGGAAATATGAAGATGAATGTGTCTCACGGTATTTATCCTGAGATGGCATCCATGCTTCGATATCGTACTTCTTTACCTGACCGAGGCCGAGGTCACCACCACAGTTCACCACCACACGGTATGGTAATTCAAGCTCCTGCATAAGGTGCTCCACATGCGCGGTAATTTCTTCATGGAATTTTACACTCTCCTCATGACTCGCTTCACAGAGAATCACTTGTTCAATTTTGAAAAATTCATGCACACGAATGATGCCTTTTGTATCAGCACCATGCTTACCAGCTTCGGCACGAAAACATGGAGAGAAAGAAATAAATTTCTTTGGGAGCATTGCTTTGTCGAGGACTTCATCCATGTAGTACCCCATCGTCGCTACTTCTGCAGTACCAGCGAGGTATTCATTTTCACCTACTTTATACAAATCTTCTTCTGATTGAGGAAGCATGCCAGTACCATACAAAGATTCTTTTCGCACGAGTGATGGCACGATCATTGGCGTATAGCCCTGCTCAATAAAATAATTATAAAAATAATTCCATAGTGCAAAGAATAATTGCGCACCTTCATTCTTCATAAAGTAGCCACGGAAGCCAGAGACTTTTACCCCACGTTCAAAATCCGCCATGTCATGCATCTCAAGGAGCTCAATATGATCTTTTGGAGTAAATGAAAATACTGGCTTTTCACCCCATGTTTTTATCTGCATATTGTCCTCATCACTCTCACCTTCAGGTACAGTCATGTCAGGAATGTTTGGCACTTCAATCATGAGCTTCTGCCAAGAAGTCATTACCTCACGGAGTTCATCTTCTTCTTTTTTAAAATCATCTTTTACAAGGCGCATCTCCTCAATCATCTGAGTTCGGCGGGCAGGATCACGCTCTACAGCAATAGAGCTATTCATTCTGTTCTGTTCAGCACGAAGGTCTTCGGTCTTTTTTAGGAGTTCGAGGCGCTTATCATCAAGAGTAAGTAGCATATCAATATCTACATTTATATGCTTTCGCTCTGCCCCTGCTTTTACCACATCCTTATTTTCACGTATAAATCGTATGTCTAACATATATATAGTATACCCGAAGCACTATTTTTTACAAAATATACTTTTTCATTTTAGATTTTGTTTAGAAAAAGATTGATATACTGAAAGCTTATGGAAGATATTGTAAAATTAACAGCAGACCAAATTCCGAAAACACTCCTTGAAATTCCACAGCCACCAAAGCAGCTCTTTATGCGCGGGGAATTGCCGGATCCTGGTCTCACCTATCTCGCAGTCGTCGGATCAAGAAATTTCACTCATTATGGAAAGGACGCATGCGAGAAATTAATAAAAGGCTTGAAAGGATATCCTATTGTAATCGTTTCCGGGCTCGCACTTGGGATTGATACCATCGCACACCGCGCAGCACTTTCTGCAGGACTCATTACTATTGCAATGCCAGGCTCCGGTCTCGATAATTCAGCACTCTATCCCAAAACAAATGTAAAGCTCGCACAAGAAATTGTGGACGCTGGTGGGTGCTTACTTTCAGAAATGAAGCCAGATGAAAAATCATTACTCTATTCATTTCCGCAAAGAAATAGATTGATGGCAGGACTCTGTAAAGCGACACTCGTCATAGAAGCAGCAGAAAAATCCGGCACACTTATCACTGCACGCATGGCGCTCGATTACAATCGTGATGTGCTCGTTGTCCCCGGCTCAATAAATTCTGATACCTCAAAAGGGACCAATAATTTACTCCGCCTCGGTGCAACACCGATTACCACAAGCGAAGAGCTTCTGGACGCACTTGGATTCCAAGTTGAGAAAAAACAGCAGTCTGAAAAAGAGCGGTACGCAGACTGCGGAAAAGATGAAATGAAAATCATCAATCTGCTTCGCGAAGAACCGCTCCCTCGAGACGAACTCATTCGCGCGTCCGGCTTTGATACTGGCACTGCCAATGCACTTATTTCAATAATGGAAATCAAAGAATTAATCAAGGAAGAATATGGAGAAATTAGAAAAATATAAAATCATTTATTTGCAAAAAATTTCGAAGGGTGGTACTAATTAGAACATTATGAAATTATTAATTGTGGAATCACCTTCAAAAGCAAAGACGATAGAGAAATATTTGGACGGCGCATATACCGTGCGTGCTTCTGTTGGTCATATTCGCGATTTACCAAAATCAAATAAAAAAGCAATCGATATCGAACACGGATTCAAACCATCGTATGAAATCTCTAAAGGTAAAGAAAAGGTTGTGAGTGAGCTCCAAGGACTCGCAGAAAAAGCGAGCGAGATCATGCTCGCGACTGACCCGGACCGTGAAGGAGAAGCGATTGCCTGGCACATAGAAGAATTACTCAAAGCAGACAAAAAAGTAAAAGCGCCTATTCAGCGTGTGACTTTTCATGAAATTACAAAAGAAGCCGTTGAGGCAGCACTCAAGGAGCCTCGCGCAATTGACACTGATTTACGCAAAGCTCAAGAAGCACGACGAGTGCTCGACCGTCTCGTCGGATATGACCTTTCTGGAATTATTTGGAAAAAGGTACGTTACGGGCTTTCTGCAGGACGTGTACAATCCCCTGCACTTCGTATCATCATGGAGCGCGAGCGTGAGATAAGAGCATTTATTCCAGAAAAATACTGGGCACTCGAAGGATTATTTGAAACACCAAAAAAAGTAAATATTACGCTCTCTTGTACAGATGAACCTCGCGATGAAAAAGTTGTAGCGCACATCTTAGCACTCGGGCAAAAAGGAGAATGGATCGTGGACGACTTGAAAGCAAGCGAACAAAAGCGCTCACCACGTGCACCGTTTACAACTAGCACCCTTCAGCAGACTGCTTCATCCCGTCTTGGCTTTTCTCCATCACGTACAATGCAAGTCGCACAAAAACTGTACGAAGCCGGACACATTTCATATATGCGTACTGATAGCACAAATCTCGGCGCACAAGCACAGGCACAAATCCTCACACTCGTAGAAAAAAAGTACGGAAAAGAATATGCCGAAGCACACACATACAAAACTAAAAGTAAAAATGCGCAGGAAGCCCACGAAGCAATCCGCCCAACTCATGTAGAAATAATTAGAGCTGGAAACAACGAAGAACAGCAACGCCTCTACAAACTCATTTGGGAGCGTGCAGTTTCTTCACAAATGACTGATGCAAAATTAATGAAGACAAAAGTTTCTGCCGTGGTAAAAGACGCAAAAGATTTTCCGGCATTTACGGCAAATGGTTCACGCATCCTTTTTCCTGGCTGGCTCGCAGTAGATCAAGATGCTCGTGGTGAGGATGTAGAACTTCCTGAAATGAACATTGGTGATCCACTCAAGTTACTTGATCTTCATAGCACAGAGAAAGCGACACAACCACCTGGCAGATATACAGAAGCAGGCTTAGTGAAAGAATTAGAAGCGCGTGGAATCGGCCGTCCGTCCACATATGCTTCTATTATGCGTACAATCGAAGAGCGTGGTTATGTCACAAAAGAAGGCCGGACTCTTTTCCCTACAGATACTGGCGACGTCGTTTCTTCTTTCTTAGAAAATAACTTCGGTGAATATATCAGTGATACATTCACTGCCGATATGGAAGATAAATTAGATGATATTGCAAATGGTGACCGTGAATATGAAAAAACACTCAAAGAATTTTATATCCCATTCGTAAAAGATATCAAAGAAAAAGACAAACTCGCAAAAGCTACAAATATGGGTGAAGCTCCAGTAGATATGCTCTGTCCGAAGTGCGGAGGGGCAATGATCATCAAACTTGCTCGTAATGGAAAGTTTTACTCATGTGCAAATTATCCAGAATGTGTGGGTGCGCGTACTATGGAGGGCAATGAATTGGAAGGTCCAAAAGATCTCGGACGCCCTTGTCCAAAGTGTGGCACTCCAGCAGAAGAAAAAATACTTCTAAAAAAAGATGGCACCCCACGAAAGAGTACAAAGAAAAAAGTACCCGAGCTCGGTAAGCTCGTCCTTCGTGAAGGTAAATTTGGTGCATTCATTTCTTGCTCTCGCTATCCAAAATGTAAATATATCGAAGAAGACGAGGAAGAGAAGAAAAAGAAAATGTCTGGTGTCGCCTGCCCTGTGTGTAAAGCTGGTGAAATGATGGAACGCCGGGGACGATTTGGAATCTTTTACTCTTGCTCAAATTACCCTACGTGTAAGAATGCAATTAAAGCAAAGCCGACTGGTAATATCTGCCCACAATGTGATTCACTGATGATGGAAGGGACAAAGACAATTCCAGAACGATGCTCAAACAAAATGTGCAAAAATCACAACCCACATAAACTCGGTGACAATATCATAAACAATAAGAAATAAAGACAAATGCCTATAGTTTTGCTACTATAGATACATGCCAAACATTGAAGAGATTTATTCAAAAATTCCTGCTATTACAGAGAAAGACAAAAAGCTTTTGCAAAAGGCATATACTTGTGCGCAAAAAGCACACGAAGGCCAAAAAAGAAATAGTGGTGAACCGTATTTTATCCATGTATTTGCCACCGCAAAAATCCTTGCAGAACTCGGAATGGACACGACGACCATCGTTGCCGGCTTTTTACATGACACACTCGAGGATACGGATATAGGAGAAGAAGCACTTACAAAAGAATTCGGTAGTGAAATTGTCACCCTCGTAAAAGGAGTAACAAAACTAGGAAAAATAAAATATCGAGGGGCTGAGCGTCATGTGGAAAGTTTGCGTAAATTCTTTATGGCAGTTGCTGAAGATTTGCGTGTCCTTATTATCAAACTCGCAGACCGCTTGCATAATATCAGCACACTCGAGCACGTTCCAGAAGCAAAGCGATATCGTATCGCACTCGAAACTATTCAGATTCATGCGCGTCTTGCCGATCGTATTGGTATGGGTAAATTAAAAGGTGCACTTGAAGACGCAGCATTTCCGTACGTATTTCCCGAAGAATATGCACAAGTCGAGAAACTCCTTAACGAAAAATCTACCACAAATAAAAAAGAACTTGATTTAGTAGCAGACACACTCACCAAAGAACTTAAGAAAAATGAAGTCGAAGTCACAGAGATGAGTGCCCGTGCAAAGCATAAATACAGTCTATGGCAAAAATTAAAAAAGTACGATATGGATATCAATAAAATTTATGATATCGTGGCACTTCGAGTAATCGTAGAAGATGTCGAGGACTGTTACCGTACGCTCGGTATTATCCACAGCATCTGGCGCCCAATGCCGGGGCGAATTAAAGATTATATTGCAACACCAAAGCCAAATGGGTACCGATCACTCCACACCACTATCTTTACAGGAAATGGTGGTATCGTAGAAATCCAAATCCGTACTAAAGAAATGCACGCAGAAGCTGCGTACGGTATTGCTGCACATTTCGTATATAAAGACAAAACACAAAATAAAAAATCAAAAGACATCGAGGGGAAAGTAGGTGCACAAGAATTAGAATGGGTTAAAGAATTAAAAGATTTGCAAAAAAATTTGGAAGAGCCTGAGAAATTCCTCGAGCATCTGAAAATGGACCTCTTTAAAGACCGCATTTTCGTCCTCACACCCAAAGGTGATGTAGTGGACCTACCCGAGGAATCTAGTGCGATAGATTTCGCATATGCAATTCACTCAGATATTGGGAACCATGCTCAAAGTGCAAAAATAAACGGCAAAATCGCTACACTTCATACAAAGCTTTCAAACCATGACATGGTAGAAATCCAAGTAAATAAAAACGCTCACCCTTCAAGCAAATGGCTTCCACATGCAAAAACAGGTATGGCAAAAAAGCACATCAATACCTATCTAAAAGAAAATAGTTTATTGTCAAAATTCTTATCGTTCGGAAAGAACTAGCAGAAATATGAAGAAATAAATGAGCAGGTGTGGGCGCGCGCCTCGCCCTTGGGACGAGGTAGGGATAAGCGAATTTATTTTTTATATTTCTGCTAGTTCTTAAACTAAAAACCTAGAGTGAAAAGTTTTTAATATTATAGAGGTCTGCTTCTTGCTCTGCCTGCTCGATTTCTGTCTTTGTGCGATCATCCATGAGCTCTGGCTCTTGCTCTACAAATTCACTGGCAATTGGCTCAGCAATACCCGTTGCGGCAATAGCAGCAACAACAGCACCTCCATCTTTTTCTTCTTCTTTCGCAATGAAGCTATCACGCATTCTATTTGGATTATTTTCACTATCCTCACTGCGAGATTTTATAATTTCTAAAATTGTGTGGAGATCTTCGTTGGAGAAATAATCAATAGTAATCTGCCCACCGACAGTGTGCTTTTCAATATGCACTCGAGTGCCGAGTGTATCCTGCAATTTTTCTTCCATTGCAGCAATTTCTGGATCCATCATGTATTCCTTCTTTCGAACTCTGTCATATGCAATCTTGCGAGCAACTTTTTCTGCATCACGCACGGTCATTTTCTTGAACATGATTTCTTTAAAGAGAACAATTTGCTCTTCGGGGCGATCGGCAAGCATCATGATTGGGCGAGTATGCCCTTCACTAATTTTCCCTGCGGAAAGTGCATCGAGTACTTCCTGTGGGAGTGAAAGAAGGCGAAGTGTATTTGAAACATATTCACGACTCTTCCCTACCTTGAGTCCAATTTGTGCATGAGTGAATTTGAATTCTTCTGCAAGGCGCATAAACGCACGAGCACGCTCGACTGCATTTAGATCTTCACGTTGAAGGTTTTCAATAATAGCGAGCTCCAGTTTCGCCATACTGTCGTCACCCACACGAATGACCACAGGCACTTCACGGAGCCCTGCGAGCTTACTTGCGCGCAAACGACGCTCCCCGGCAATGAGTTCGTACTCTACACGGACACCTTCTTCATCGATCACTTCATTGCGAGAGACAGTAAGTGGCTGCAAAATTCCATATTGGCGGATTGATTGTGAAAGGTCCAAAAGTCGAGCTTCTTCGAACTCACGACGTGGCTGATATGGGTTTGGCTTTATCTTATCGACGTCTACCCAAAATATTGAATTACTATATAGTTGTCCTGACATTCTCCAATTTTAGCACACATTTTTACTTAAACAAAAATTGCTTTTACTTTGCATTTTTAGCGTAATTTGAGTAAGATACACCTATTGCCGGAGTGGCGTAATGGTAGCCGCGCTCGACTCAAAATCGAGTCTCGCAAGAGGTGGGAGTTCAAGTCTCCCCTCCGGCACAATTTAAAATTTTATTATTTCAGGCTCAGATCCTAAAGTGATTCCGAATTTTTGATGGACAGTTTTTATGATAGAGTCGCGAGCATCTATCACATCTTTTTGTGTAGCATTACCACGATTAATAAGCACGAGTGCGTTTTTCTCATACGTACCAACAGTACCAAAGTCTGCCCCTTTGAGTCCTGCATTTTCTATAAGCCAACCTGCTGGAATTTTTACCAATGTTTCAGATACAGGAAAAGATGGCATATTTTGATATTCAGATTTTATTTTTTCAGCAATGGTTATATCTACAATCGGATTTTCAAAAAATGATCCACAATTTGGAATCTCAGTTGGCTTCGGAAGCTTGGACCAACGTATCTCAGTAATAGCATCACGAATTTGTGAAAGTGTCGGGCTAGTGATATTTTTTTCAGTAAAATACTTTTGTACTCCTGGATATTCTGGAGCATTTGGTTTTCCTTTTGAAAGTCTGAGTATAATGTGTGTGATAATAAACCGGCCTTTCCACTCCCCCTTAAACTTACTCATTCGATATGAAAAACCACACTCAGTATTTTGGATAGTGACATACTTTTTTTCTTTTCTGTCATATGCATCGAGGCGTACTAATACATCTTTTATCTCTGCTCCATACGCACCGACATTCTGCACCGGAGTCGCACCAGCAGTACCAGGAATTGCAGATAATGCTTCAATACCAGAATACCCATGTGCAACCGCGTAAGAGACGACATCATCCCAGATTTCCCCAGACGCCACTTTTAGAGTGACATATGCATCATTTTCTTCTATTTTTTCTATTCCTTTATTTTCAATTTTTAATACAGTGACTCCATTCATCTCTTCTGGAAGAATAATATTTGAACCACCACCAAGAACAAAGAGTTGGCTGTCTTTTTCTATCCCTTCTATAAGCTGCTGTATATCTCCCTCAGTAAAACGCACGATAGCCCCGACATATGCAGGGAGCCCGAAAGTAGTATATGCTTGGATGTTAGTATCCTTCATATTGCTATTATATCATATATGAGATATAATACAAATATGAAGAAGATCAAAGACCAAGAAAAAATAGGTTATTTTATCAAAGAACTCCGTGAACGTCGTGGGCTCACCCAAGGTGCGTTTGCAAAAGCACTCGGTACTTCCCAATCCGCAGTTGCTCGTATGGAAAAGGGCGAGCAAAATTTTAGTACTGAACTCCTGTCAAAAGTAAGTGAAGTCCTCGAGCACCAAATTATTTCAATAAATAATTCAACAGATTTTGAAATCGAAGGAGGAAGAAAACTTTCCGGAACTATCAAAACTAATTTCTCAAAGAATGGATCTGTGGGGCTTCTTTGTGCAGCACTTCTTAATCAAGGAAAAACAACACTTCATGGCATTGCAAAAATAGAAGAAGTGCATCGCGTCATCGAGATTCTCGAAAGTATTGGCGTGAAAGTCACTTGGATAGAACATAACTGCGTAGAAATCGTACCGCCCAAAAAATTTAATATGGATAAAATAAATGTCGCATCAGCAATCAAAACACGCTCTATCGTCATGCTGATGGGACCACTCGCATACCTCATTCCCTCTTTTTCTATTCCACACGCGCAAGGATGCAACCTTGGAAAACGTACAGTTGCTGCACATACTTATGCACTCAAAGAACTTGGTATAAATGTAAAAACAACCAATAAAAGTTATGAAATTACCTCTACTAAACGCAAAGCCACAGAAATCGTAATGTACGAAGCCGGCGATACTGCATGTGAAAATATACTTATGGCCGCAGCGACAATTCCTGGCACAACAGTAATCAAATTCACAAGTGCAAACTACATGGTCCAAGAAGTCTGTTTCTTTTTAGAGAAACTTGGTGTACAAATTGATGGCATTGGTACTGGAACACTCACCGTGCATGGTGTCTCTAGTATTAATATGGATGTAGAATACTCTAATAGTGAGGACCCTATCGAATCCATGATGTTCATTGCTGCAGCAATTACTACTGACTCCAAACTAACCATTACTCGTTGCCCAGTAGATTTCCTCACCCTCGAACTATATAAATTAGAAAAGATGGGTCTGAAATATAAAATCCTTAAACAATACTTTTCTTATAATGGGCGAACGAAATTAATGGATATAGAAATCCTCCCGAGTACACTAAAAGCACTCGATGATAAAATTCATGCAAATCCATACCCAGGAATCAATATGGATAATCTCCCCTTCTTTGTACCAATTGCAATTAAAGCAAAAGGACAAACAATGGTTCATGATTGGGTATATGAAAACCGTGCGATTTACTTTACGGAACTCAATCGTCTTGGTGCCAATGTCACCCTTGCTGACCCGCACCGCGTCTACATACAAGGAGGAACAAAATTAAAGTCCGCACAAGTCGTCTGCCCACCGGCACTCCGCCCTTCTATGGTCATCCTTATTGCAATGCTCGCAGCTGAAGGTACTTCCATTCTCCGCAATGTATATATGATTGATCGTGGCTACGAAGAAATCGCCGACCGCTTGAACTCAATCGGAGCAAATATAAAAATTTTGAAATAAATTATGCTTCAGAGGAGCGAGTGCATGTCTCACATGATTCACAGAGTGAACGATTGAAAAATATCTTGAATGCTTTTTTGAATGGTAAAATCGAAAGGAAAAATCGAATATCAATTACTTCACGGAGCCAGTACGCAAGTCTTCCGTATAAATGGAATGACCCAATAGACACCGCTGCCCATCCATCCCCCACTGGTACTGCATAAGACACAGGATGCGGTTTATATTTCTTGAGTGTTTTATGATTTTTACTTTCGATAATAGTACGCGCAATGTATTCACCATCATAGAGTGCAGTCTGTGCAAGCCCCGCGTATTTTGTCTGTGCACTATCACCAGCAATATATACATTTTTAAAACCTTCCGCGTGTAAATATTCATCAACGAGCACCCGCCCATTGCGATGCAATTGCAATCCTGCAATTTCTCCATAAAAATGATTCGTGCGTGAACCAGCAGTCCAAATAAGTGTGTTTGTCTTTACTGACATATCTTTCAATAAAATTTCATCGACATCCTCTTTAACGAGCGCACGATTGAGAAAAATATTAACTCCCATTTGATGCAGTTGATTGTAAATACGACGGGATACGTCCTCAGGAAGCATTGCCACAAGTCGTGGTGCGGATTCTACAATATCAATCGTAATAAAATTATTGTCGACAGAATGATGCTGTGCAAGCGTCTTCATGTACGAAGTAAGTCTGCCGGCAAGCTCTACTCCAGACGGACCTCCACCAACAATCACAATATGGAGCTTCGCAATCACATCTTCTTTTGTAGAAGACAGATAGACATCAAAGACTTCGTGTAAATGCTTTTTTAATGCAAGCGCTTCATTAATAGATTTGAATCCGTATGCATGCTCTTTCACTCCTTCAATATTGAAATACACCGTCTCACTACCAAGCGCAAGAATGAGATCGTTGTACGTATAGACCGTACCACTTTTCCCTGTGACTGTTTGCTCAGAAAGTGAGAGTGCTGTCACTGGATCATGTATTACTTCAATATTTTTTTTATTTTCAAAAATTTGAGAAAGCGGAATACAGACTTCGAGCGGTGAATTACCTGTAACGACTTTGTAAATACGAGGATAATACTCAAAATGTGTTTTATTTGAAATAAGTTTGATTTTTATTGTACCATTTGATTTTTTATCGAGGTCCAGTGCGGCACGAATTCCAGCAAATCCTCCACCAACAATCACTACTGTATGCATATCCTTTATGTTCTTCATGTATTTAGTATATCAAATTATCCTTAAAAATAAAGCCAAAACTAGCCCCTACAAACAAAAATAAGGTATACTATAGCTGTAAGGAATGGATACACCATCCGTCACAATATATGAACGAGAATGACATGCAAAAAATATTTATAGAAAGCTATGAAGCTCATAGTGACGCAATCTTTCGTTACTGTTACTTTAAGACTTCCGACAGAGAGCTCGCGCTTGATTTAACACAAGAAACATTTACAAAGACATGGCATTACATGTCGAGCGAAAATGAAATTGAAAACATACGTGCATTTCTCTATCGTGTAGCGGGAAATTTAGTTATTGACTATCATCGTAAAAAGAAGCCAACATCACTCGACATACTAAAAGAAGAAGGATTTGATCTAGCTACAAACGAGCATGAAAATCAATTTCGTACGCTTCTTGGAGAAGAAATCATGGCTGGTCTCACAAAACTTGATGGTATCTATAAAGAAATACTCACCTTGCGTTTTGTGGAAGATTTGAGTATTGAAGAAATAGAAAAAATTACTGGGCTTTCCCAAAACAATATTTCAGTTCGCATTCACCGTGCACTAGAAAAACTAAAAGAAATCATGAATAAAAACTAATGGAATCAATTGAACATACATTACATAAAATAAAAGCGGTTACAATGACTACAGCAGAAAAGTCAGCTCTTCGGACGCACCTAGTACAGCTCACCAATCAGCCAATCGTCAAACCGACCCCAAGTCCATATCACGCATTACTGCATCCATTCATTGTAAGTTTTGCTTCATTGGTATTCGTATTTCTCGGAGGAGCCAGTATCTCCTATGGTGCAGGAAATGCACTTCCGGGAGACCGATTGTATTCATTTAAAATAAACGTCAATGAAAAAGTTGCGGGTATTTTTATAAAATCAGATACTGAAAAATTAATCTACGAAAGTAAGTTACTAAAAAATCGTATCACTGAAATGAAGACCATGCAGGAATCAGGCACACTCACCGCAGAAAATACGGCTATTCTTAGCAAGGCAATAGATACTCATATTGAAAATATCAATAAAACAGCTCCTGCACTTGCAAAAAGCAATCCAGATATCGTCAAACAAGTCGCTGCGACACTAAATACTCCAGTCACTCCCGAAACAACCACATCAAAAGAAATTCCTGTAATCACAACGACTAAAATAGTCCCGCTTGAAGTACCAACAGAAGTAAAAAAGTCACTCCTTACAGAAAACGGGACTGAGACTGAAAACGAAACGGTAAAAGAAAACACAATTCCAAAAGAAGACGCAACCATTACACCGACAACTGAAAGTACTCTTATTTCTTCGGTTGGTATTATCGACAAATTACAAGAAGAAAAAGAACATCTTGATTCCCTCACAACCCAAACACCTATTCAATAATTTTTATATCATTTTCAGAAACAGCATCTACTCCAGGTGCTGTTTTCTTTATAAAGAGAGTGGCAGAAATACTCCCTGCAATAATTAAACCAATAAGTACAAGGATAGGCACACCAACAGTAACATCTGCCGATTGTACGTTTGCAGATTGAGATTCATCTATCGTAGTTAGATTTATTGGTAGTGTGTCCTCTTTGCTATGATACGAAACCGATGAATTCACGACATGAGGAGTAATTATACGAGTAGGAGGAGCAATGGGAAATGCTGTCGCAAGTACACCAGATGGCTCCAACAATTCTACATACTGAAATAGTGCACTAGTAAATCTATTCGTCTCGCCACCAATAACAAGCTTTTTCCCTGGTAAAATAATGGTGCCTTGTGGAATAACAAATTGCTCACCGCTGGATCTCAGTATCCAATTCGAAAGATCTATTTCATATTTTGATTTATTTCCAAGCTCAACGAATGGATCTATGCTATCCCCGATACGATTAATAAATATGTCACCAGAGGTCACCGTCACAATAAGGCGATCCGTCGCATCAGGTTTTATGCGATATGGATATTCCATAAAATTAAGTGTCATTAAATACTCACCAGGATACTTATACCGATGCATAAATGGTTCAGCAGTAGTACGCACAACCACAGGAGTCCCGTCACCAAAATTCCATACGAATTTTCCAACGAGAAGTGTCCCACCCTCAAGACCGGTGGCATGTGCCTCTACTGGAATATCAATACCAGCAATCACCATCGCAGTTGCAAGAATTTCTGTGCGAATTTTTGGCACAAGGCTTTCTTTTGGTTTTATTATTTTTTGAAATGACATACTAGCAGAAGATGAACCACCGCTAATAGTGGTGGTTGTTTGATTTGTATTTGTGGTACTAGTGGTAGTACTTGCTTGATTAAGAGCACCCGGGGTTGGTACAGCAGGCACCCATGAGTTATTTATTTTCTGTAATGAATTACCATCCTCTGAGGCTCCCATACTCGAATCATACGAAACGCTATCAGCAATTGCACCATCTTTTGTATTATTATCTTTTAAGTGTATTGTATCATTCTCATTTGCGAGTGATGGAAAACTCGCATAAAAAAGTAATCCTGAGTACTGCGGCCAATCTATTTTAAATTTTGTAATATCTTGGACAACAACAGAATACCCGCCAGCAGGAATATCCGAAAGCCCGCCATTTGGATCAGGATGGAGTACATGATGACTCGAGTCATATAAATACCATTTAGAAAGATTTACTGATTCAGTCCCTGTATTATGAAGCTCAATCCACTCACGATCCGCATCACTATCAGAAGGAGGAGCTGTGAGATCATACATTATCTCACTAATCTCTATATTTGCATGTACGTATATAGGGAAAATAACACTCAAAAATAATAAAAAAATATATGCATGTTTATTCATGCATATATTTTATCAATTAAAAATTAAAATTATTCTAAAATCTTATTGAGGACATCTTCAGGTACTTCTTTCTCCGGGACACGCTTTTGCCATGCTTGAGTTTTCTCTGGTGGCAAAGGAACCGGAACCTCTTCTTCTTTTTTTACGACAGGAGAAGTAATCAGTACCACGGGCGGAACTGGCGCTACTGGTAATACAATTGGGGGTGTCACAATCGGAGCATTTACCGGAGCTACTGGTTTTACTGGACTAGGTGTTTGAACCACTACCGGAGTAGGCGTTACCGGTGCAATAGTTGGTGATTTTACCGCAAGCATATCTTTTAGTACATTTAACTTTTCGACAGAAGCGGATTTATCGGGTAATTTATTTTCTATTTTTGTTATATTCTCTTTTTGTGTTTCAACCGGAGTTGCTTTCGGTTCAGGTTTCTTTAGGCTTGAAAGTGACATTGGCGCGGGTGTTTCCTTTTTTACTTCTACTACTTCTACCTTTGGACTCGTCGCATTATTTGGTTTTGGGTTTACTCCAATCTGCTCAAGTAACCCTTTCAAAAGTGGTGAAGGCCCTGCTTTTTTCTTTGGAACAAATGGTGCTTTTACAAACGGCGTAACTGGTTTTCCGCCGTATCGTTCTGGTGGAGTCGTTGCGCGCTGAATTGGAGTTGGTTCTGCTTTGTCTGTTTTATTTGCATTACTTGCTTTGGTACCATCAGCAGCGAATTCAATACCAAGTGCCGCAAGAGGAAGTGCATTTTCTTGCTCTTGTTTAAATGCTTTTGGAGTAATGAATCCTTTTGCTGGCTGTAAATCCCCTGCTTTAATTTTAGCCAGACATTCCTTACAATACACCGGCTTACCTGGCTGTGGCTCAAACGGTACCATAAGCTCCTTTTTGCAGTTATCACACTCCGCTTTAAATTTGGTCGCATCACCATCAGTAGACTGAAGCATTCCACTCCAACGATTAATCTCATCCTCGACATCTTCACGACTCTTTGTATACAATTTACGAGAAGAATCAATAATCATATCCTTTACATGTGCTGTCTTATCAATCTTTATCGGTGGAAGTGTTGTCGCAGAAAAAGGACGGCTAGTTACTCCATCAATCATAAGCTTTAAATACACGTGATAGTTTGGTAAGTTCACTAAATCTTGTGCCATAAATTCTGGCTCAAATTCCTTTTCCAAAAATTCCGCATCATCAGCACCAACACGGAAAATCACCATCGTTCCGACGTTGCCGAATACTGCATCACGAACCTTAGACCCGTCTTTTGTCTCAAGCTGGGCAGTGTATTGATGGGCAATAATAAGATTGAGGCGATACTTACGAGCCTCAGAAAGAATGTTTGCAAATGAATCAGTCGCAAAGTTTTGGAATTCGTCCACATAGAGGTAAAAGTCTTTACGCTCGTCTTCGGGAATACGCACGCGCTCCATGGCAGCAAGCTGAATCTTTGTAATAATCATACCTCCAAGGAGTGCTGAGTTATCCTCACCGACACGCCCTTTTGATACGTTCACCAAAAAGATTTTTCCTTCATTCATTATGTCAAAAATATTGATCGTAGATTTTGGCTGACCGACAACATTACGAATAATTGACGTAGAGAGGAATTGCCCTACTTTGTTTTGAATCGGAGCAATAGCTTCATTTCTAAATTGATCACGCCATTGCTCATACTCATGCACCCAAAAGGCTTTAACCACTGGGTCACGCAAATTATTAATAATCATCTGACGATAGTCTTTGTCCACGAGCATACGTGGAATACCGAGGAGTGTAGTGCCAGGAGTATCGAGGAGTGCGAGGATAGCATTATTTAAAATATATTCCATACGAGAAGACCAGGCATTTGCCCAAATCTTTGTAAAAATTCCCATGAGACCAGACGCCACCAAGTGCTTATATTTTGGATCATCAAGCTGGATTACATTAAATCCGATGTGGTAATCGGTATCTGCGGGCTTAAAATAAATCACATCCTTCACGCGATGTGGAGGAATGAGCTCGAGGATTTCTTCTACCAATTCTCCGTGTGGGTCCACAACACAAACCCCTTCACCATTTTGAATGTTCTGCGCAATGAGATTTGAGAGGAGGACAGATTTACCGGTACCAGATTTTCCGAGGACGTACATATGCTGGCGACGGTCTTTACGCTTAATACCAAAAACCTGGGACGTACTGCGAAAGTTCGTCTTACCAAAATAAGTAATGTCTTTATTGTACGGGATCGGTGTCTCCATATATTATAAATAGTATATAACAAATTTTTCTCACTCCCTAGCCCCTAATTACCTCAATATCATAAAAAAACTACTTTTTATGCGAAATACGATAATCCATATATTGGCTCGCACAAATTCCACAAAACAGTATTAGCGCATATATTCCAATTGCAGAGAAAAAGGAAACAGGAATTGAGCGAATACTTCCTAAAATAAATGCAGACATCCAAGAAATAAAAGAGACCGCACCGAGCGCAAAAGAAACTTTTCTGATTTTTACATATTTGTGATGACTATTCATATCAGTAAAATCAAGCTTACGTAATGCAGGATGAATGTATCTCTGGAATAAATAGCCGTTAATAATCACAATACATACAATAAACATTTTAACCAAAAACTTACTAGAGTTCATGTATTTTTCTGGGTCGGATAAAAAGAGCGCAACCCCAGAAACTAGAATAAAAAATAAACTGATCCAAATAATATTTGATAAAATAGACAAAACCTTATTCTCTGTCTTATCAATTTTATAATCTGCAATAAATGTATTAAACAACACATCAGACACCAGTGCGCTCCCCATACCTACAACGACTGCGAGTACGTGCGTCATGACACTTATATTTTTATATTCATTAAAAAATTCGATAGTTCCTTCCATATAATTATTCTTGATATAATTCTTTACTATATGCTTTTAATTGGGAAATAATATTTTCATCGACAACTTTTGTAAATCGTGGAAATGTCACCCCGTCCTTCGTCACCGGTTCCAAGAACATATTGAGCGGGCGGACATCCCAATGCTTCCCAGCGCCGTACACACCAGCCTCTTTGTACAGTGGACGGTATACCACCATCGCAGATTCCGGCAAGCCATCAATCTCTGTATGGTGTGCAATGTTCAGCACCTCATACGCATAATTATTCACATCCTTATCTGTGTGTTTATAGTGATAGTAAAACCCTTTTGGTACTGTTTCCATATAAAAATTATATCATGCCAAGCACAGAAGCTGTATTTGACTATATACAAAGTTATTGTTATAATATAAAAAATCAATTTTATCATGGAAAATTCAAACAAACACTCCAATCAACACAGAGTAATCATCTTTTGGTTAACTGCTGTTATCTTTATTTATGTTCCATCTGTAGCACAAACTGCTATAGAAATTATTAGAACAATCATTCAAGTTCTTTCTAACGCTAAGTCAGTTGCAGGAATATTCCTGGCCGTCATCTTTTATTTTTCACTAAGTTTCCTATCAGGAGATCTTTATTTCAAAAAAGGTAAACTAAAAATTAAAGACGGTAAAGAAGACGCCAACAACCGTCAGCATCTTGCCTAAACACACATCCTCCATTAATTTTTACAAAAAAAAGCTTCTGAATTTATTCAGGAGCTTTTTTAATTATAATTTAAATTAATGGTTCGCTGGCTTTTTCTTCTTTTTTGGAAACAGTTGCTTCTGGTTCACCACCATAATCTTTACCTCGAGTAATTGCAGCTTTTTCCTGAGCAGAGCGAACGATGGTGGACTCTTCTTCTTCGATGAGGCGCTGAGCTTCACCAGAAGAAATTGCAAACTTTCGGCGAGATGCTTCTATTACTTCCTTTCGATATGAAGGATGTGTCGCAGGGAGGACACGAAGTGTCTCTGCAGAAAATGGATCGTACGATTCCCCATCAATAGTCATTTTTATATAAAACTCCCCCACCCCAAGGTTAATCATATCTTTCACATCAAAGATTGGAGC
>CAZTHH010000002.1:0-3009 GCA_964613545.1 uncultured Candidatus Saccharibacteria bacterium | reverse complement strand
TTTGCACGCGCCATTCCGGCTTGTTTGATTTTTGTGAGGAACATCGCTCCAAAGAATGAAGAGTTCTCCTCACCAATTTTTCCTTTTGAAAGATTAATCATAATAATCTTTTGATCATTCATTAATTTTTCAATATCAATTTTATTTTCTTTCTGTCCGAAAATATTTCGGAGCATTGGGTCAGAAAGGAATTGCCCGAGCTTGTTCACGAGCGGGATAATCGCGTCCGTATCAAATTTCTCAGACCAGTCCGCGAATTCAATTGCCCAGAATCTTTTCACCATATCATCCTCAATATACTCCACCACTTTTTGACGATAGTTACGGTCAGTCAGCATTGAAATCATTCCGCGCATTGTTGCATACGGATAGTCGAGAAGCGCGAGTGTCGTAAAGCGAAACACGTGCTCCAAACGAGGAGTCCAGTTCGCACCGAATTGCTTGCGAAGCACTTCAATGAGCCCTTGGGTAAGTTGATGCTTGAATGTCGGGTCCACATTTGCGAGCGGGTTAAAAGATGCTGGCCATTCAATATCACCTGGATCAATAATACACACATCTTCGATACGATTTTCTGGAATAAAGTCTAAAATATCATCAATGAATTCTCCGTGCGGATCAATAAGACAGATGCCATGCCCACCAGCAATATCTTGGCGGACCATGAGCTCCTGCAATTTTGATTTACCTACACCAGACTTTCCGATGATATAAAGGTGGCGGCGGCGATCCACGCGCTTTATACCAAAGACGAACTTTTTTTCTTCTAAACTTGCCACATAATTAGTACGCCCAATAAATGAAACTTCATCAGGAGCCACGCCACCAAGCACCGGCAAATCTGGTGGTGGTGGAGCATATTTAATTATTTGAATTTTATTCGGCTTGTTGAGCGACATGTAGTTTTATTGTACCAAATTAGAAAGTATTATGGAATAAAAAAACAGCGCCCCTAAATTAATAGGAACGCTGCTCACATCATATAACAATAAAACAACAGCTAAGCAAAAATACTTTCCGAAATTCGGTATAAAGAAAAGTCAGCTTCAGCAATCATAGAACCGTCAGCATCAAATTCCAACAAACGGAAATCACCAATATCAAAGATATCTGTGGAATTTTTTCCACCCATTTCCTTTTGACGAGTTTCAATTTGGAGGTGTCTTACTGAATGATTTTTAGCAAGTTCGAAAGTAAACCCTTTTTTAGAGAATACGTTTAGTCCATCAACATCGTCTAATGTTTTCACATTTACTAATGCATCAAGCACTTTGCTAATTGTTTCAATAGATAAACCGCTAGTGTAGCGATACATGCGAACTCCACCTGTTGAATTCTCTTTTTGAGAGTTTTGCAACAATTGAGCTTTTTTAATAATTTGATCGGTGTTATCGATCTGAGACTTAAAATACAAATTTAAGTCTCTTAAATTTGAAGGTGATTTTTCTTCGTACATTGTCGTATTTGGTTTAATTTTAAACTAGTATACACTCCTATAGCGCTATGTCAATCAGGGTGTTCTGTAGTATAATTTGAAATATGAAAAAAGATATTATGGAAGAGATCATGGAAGCTCCTGCAATACTCCTCGACGAAGCCACCGATGAAGTATCAAAATTAGAAAAAGAAATTACCGATAAGCCCCTCTTTCAGCAAAGTAAAGAATACTTTAGTAATTTAGGGCCTGGGCTCATCTCTGGTGCTGCCGATGATGATCCTTCTGGTATCGCCACCTATTCACAAACTGGCGCTCAATACGGGTTTAGTTTCCTTTGGCTCTCTGCATGGACATTTCCCCTCATGGCGACTATACAGGAAATGTGTGCACGTATTGCACTCGTCACCGGGCGTGGACTCGCAGCAAATATCAAACACATGTATTCAAAAAAGGTGCTGTACTTGTGTACCATTCTCCTCTTTATCGCAAATACTTTAAACATTGGGGCAGACCTTGGTGCCATGGCAAAAGGTATCCAGCTTATCTTTCCTCATTTTCATTATGCGTTCCTTATTATTGGAATGGGGCTCATCGGGCTCATTCTCCAGATTTTTGTTCCATACCAACAATATGCAAAATACCTAAAGTGGCTTGCGCTTACCCTCTTTTCATACGTAGCGACGGGGCTCATCATTCATATGGATTGGAAAGACATTTTTAATCACAGCTTCATTCCCCATATGAGCTTTACCAAAGATGCTATTCTGCTTGTTACCGGTATCCTTGGTACTACCATTTCACCATATCTCTTTTTTTGGCAAACATCACAAGAAGTCGAAGATGAAATCGCAAAAGGAAAGACCACTGCGCATTCACGCCGTGGTGCAAGTGATACTGAAATTAAAAAAATGCGCTTTGATGTATGGAGCGGAATGTTCCTTTCAAACTTGGTAATGTTCTTTATCATTGCAGTTTGCGGAGCAACACTTTTCAAAAATGGAATTACCAACATCACCACCGCAAGTGATGCAGCAGAAGCACTCAAACCACTCGCAGGAAATGGAGCATATCTCCTCTTTACGCTCGGTATCGTCGGTACTGGTATGCTCGCAATTCCAGTACTCGCAGGAAGTGCTGCATATGCGATTAGTGAAAGTATGGGTTGGAAAGAAGGACTCTATCGCAAACTCAATCAAGCATATGCCTTTTATGGGGTGATCATTGTCTCTGTCCTTGTTGGAATCCTTATAAACTTTATCGGAATTGACCCAATCAAAGCGCTTATCTATTCTGCGATCGGAAATGGTATCGTCGCACCAATTATCCTTATTTGTATCGTCCATATGGCAGGAAGCCAAACACTTATGGGTCGGCATCGTAACTCAAAACTTGGAAATATCATCGGCTGGATCATCACTGGTATCATGAGTATTGCTGCTATTGGTGCCCTAATTGCACTATTTTAGATAGTTGCAAAAATTCTTAAATACGGTAATATAGAGCAGTACCCAAATTATGGGCCGTTAGCTCATCTGGTAGAGCACCTCATTTGCAATGAGGGGGTGGCAGGT
>CAZTHH010000001.1:39693-43318 GCA_964613545.1 uncultured Candidatus Saccharibacteria bacterium | reverse complement strand
CTTTATCAGATGTAAGGTCAAAGGAAACGAATGGAAAGATTGATGAGAGTGGCTCTGTGTTTAATTTCTGGTGAATACCAAGGAGGTCTGAGCCAAGTGGAATCACACTTTGAAATGCTTCTTCTTGCTGGAAGAGTGCAGGCTTTAAGTACACCATCTTTGATTCAAGGAGAGATTTTATTTCATTTTCAATTTTAAATAATTCAAGTTCTGTGTCTGCATAAATGGTGATATATAATCCCATGTCAAACATTTTTTCCTGAGCTTGCATGAGTGAATCACGCAATCCTTCCAAGTCATTGTATGCTGTGTCGAGCATTGGATCACGCACGAGACCCTTACTCTCACGGATAGAGATCTGGCTTTGTACTTCGGCAACTTTTTTCTGGAATGCCTGGAGCACTTCTGGGGTATCAATCGGGTGGATGAAAAATGCAACGTCAAAAATTTTATCCAAATTAATAATTGGTGAGAACCAGTTGTCAGTAAGGAAACGTGGGTATGAAATCACAAAAAATGTCCGGGCAATTTTGTCACCTAGATTAATAGACTTTGGAGTTATTTGGAGTGCTGACGGAGCAATGATGTCTTGGAGCTCGAGGGTTGCGGCTTTGTAGATTTCCTTTGGGAGCACTGGAAGTACCATCCCGCTTGCGGTATGTTGTGTACTTTTCTTTCCAAATAAATCTCCAAATAATCCCATATAAATATATTATTGTAATTTTACCCCCTGACTAATATCTCCTGGATTGAATGTTTTGTAAAAAAGCTCGATGATTTCTTCCGTGCCGAGCTGTGAGCTTCGTACTCCGAGGCGTCCGAGCCCTTCTGCGACGATACTGACACGCTCATCAAGCTGGGTACGCTTCTCTTCGAATCGAGTGCTTGCGGACTCTTTTTCTGTCTGCGCTTTCTCGTTTCCACCACTAAAAAGTTTTTGCAAAATGCTTTTTTGAGAGCTGTAGGTAGATCCCCCACTGTATGGGATAACCACAAAGAAACTTTTTGTCATGATGTTTACTTCTTCTGTAAATGAACGGATGAAATCCATGTACTCTTTTGTCTGTAATTTAATGAGCGGTTCGTTTTGGCTTTTCATTCTTTCTTCTAGTGAAAGTAAATATGGTCTGATGTCGAGCTTTCTTGATTGGACAACGATTTCGACAGAGAAATCTAATCCGTTTAAAAAGTTTTGGAATTGCATAATGGTCGCATGCTGTTCATCGGCAGATTTGAGTGAAAGGTTCACTGATGAAGCGATGAGTATGGCGCGCATTCCACCGTCTTTAAGGACGATGATTCCATCACGGACTTCTTTAATAGGTACAAATTCTTGAGCTCTTCGTGCATTTAATGCCATACATTTTATTATACAGTAGTATGTAGTAAGTAGAAAGTAGAAACGTGTTCCACTTACCGATTATTTTGATCAAGCACATCCAGGCTCCATGCTAAATCTTTTAGCTTCCCTGCAGAAACTTGCTGTATAGTCGCTGGTATTTCCGTTTCAGCTTTTTTATTTACGTCTTCGGGTTTTGTAAGGCGCTGCTTCCAGATATAGAGCTTGCTTTTGATTGCATAATTGAGACTTGCTTGCACGTAATAGATAAAGGGCTTTCCATTTATTTTATAAAAGGTCAGCGCTGCAGTAAACCCTGCGACGAGAATCATCGGGATGATAGCTACCCAAAATGGTAATAAACGATATAAGACAAATATCATACCTCCCCCACCTGCCATGTATGCAAATTCTTTGAACGTGAATGGTCCAAATAGTTTGTCTTCTACATCGATGAATTGTGGTACTTTGAATTGCATATTGTGTGATTATACTTGTTCTCTGTATTGATCATTTCCGTGTGGGGCACCGCTCGCTCCTGCATCTGGGGCTGGTGTAGCTATCGGTGCACGGATAATCGTCGGCAGTGGAGTTCTGTTTGTGCTGGTATTTGTGTTGATAAGAGCACCACTAAGCTTTTGCCCAATAATACTCGAAGAAAGCTTTGGAGGATTTTCAATACCAGACAGTGTCTCCTCTTGGACTTCTTTGTTTACCTTCATTTGCACATCTTTGTATGAAGCGTTTGGTTCTGCGACGACATTGATACCAGATTTTGCGAGCCCCGTGCGATCTGTCTGCACTTGCTGTTCCGTAGGAGCAGTATTTATTTTTGGTTCAGGTGAGATAACTTCATCGGTAACCAATTCTATTCCCGCGCTACTCATAACCCCACCTTCGGTCTGCGGAACCATATTTATTTTAGCGACAGCTTGAGCTTCAAGCACTGGAGCGCTTGCTTCATTAATACTTACTGGTGGTGTGCTGATATTTGGCATCACCTCGACGTATGGAGGCTTTGGAACTGCTTCTTCCGGACTTTCTTTTGCCTTTAATTCTTCACTGTGACGGATGAGAATTGATCGGATATTTTTTAATATTTTTTCATTTACTGCATCTGCAACCTTTTTCCCATTTTCGGTTGAGAGTCCTAACGTCGCCACTACTTCTGATTCATAATTTTCTGGGTGAATTATTCCAAGCATCATTTTTGTAGTTGCTACTTCAAGTGCGCCTATTTGTTCGATAGTTAATTTGAAAGTTGTACCAATTTGAGTGAGCGTCTCTTGATAGTTTGTTTCAGTAATTGCTTGCTGTACCTCTTGTGGTAATGTACTAAAACGTTCATCAAGAGTCTTTCCTGCCCCATATGTTTCATTTGCGAGTGTTTGCATGTTGTTTTTGTGAGTTTCTACTAATATGTCTCTCCAGTTTTGAAGAATTTCTTGATTTATATCATCGACAATTTTTATTCCAATTTCACGAGGGACTGCGAGCTCTGTTTTTAGTATTTTTTCATATTCATCTGGGTGAATAATACCAAGCATGACGAGGGACGTTTCTGTTCCTAGCGTTTGAATCTGGGTATCGGTCATATTGTAGCGTGAACTAATACCTTGGATTTTTGAAAGCCATTCCATCTTTGAAAACATCACTTGTGCATCAGTTGGAAGTTTTGCGTAGTATTCTGCTATTTTTGCTTGTAATTGTGCTTGGTCCATATGGTTATTTATATATTAATGATGCCCTCCTCCCCCGTGATCATCATGTCCTCCTCCATGGTCATCATGTCCTCCTCCATGACTAGAAGATTTTATTTCAATTTTCATATTTTTTAATGCATCAGATATCGTACTCCCTAAATCTTTAAAGAAATCTTTTTGTCCGGTACCGTGCTCAACTCCGAGGCCTTGTTTTAATCCGCCGCGCATTATTTTCCCTGTTAGGGCAATGAGCCCTGTTCCCATTTTACTTAGACCATTTTCATACTCTTTCGCTACGGCTTTTGACATGTTTCTCACATCGTAGCTTCCGTAGGTTGCTGCTTGGAGTATTGAATCCCCGGCCCCCTGTCTTTGGTTTGCGTGTTGTACTAAATGAGCTGAGTGATCTGTACCTCCGGCCGCAGCGACTAAGGCATCAACTGCCGCTTGTTCTGGGTTGGTTAGTTGTGCGTAGGTTCTGTTTCCGTATTCTTGACGTGAAATATTATTTCGATCAAGTGTCTCTCTGACTGTCGTTCTTTCTGTTTGGTTTAAGTCTTCCCACTTTTTACCATGGAATCTG
>CAZTHH010000001.1:0-39593 GCA_964613545.1 uncultured Candidatus Saccharibacteria bacterium | reverse complement strand
TCTTTTGCCTTAAGAAGGAAAATCATAATGAAAAGGAACGGGATAATCACTGCGAGCATTCCACTACCAGTCGCTCCTGTACCTTGAGAATCTGCTACCATATTAAATCCTTTTTCAACGAATCGGAGAAGAATATAAATAAAGAACATAAAGACTGGTGCCATAAATGCCATCTTTAAGGTTTCCGGCCACCACTTCTTCCAGCCTAATGTATCCATTCCCTGCATTGCCGGTACTGTGTATGAAAAGAATGCAAAAGGCACGACAACCATAGCAATCCATAACCCAATTACTCGAGCGATAAATAACAGACCAACGGTGAGGAAAGTAATAAATCCGACGACGTTTAAAATACTCGACATCAGAATAGTAATGAACCATGTTGTGTTATCTGCGTCTTCACCAATTGCATTTGTGGAAACAGAGCTTTGTGCAGCAAGGATTTTTTGGGGGTCAATTTTCCCTACTAATCCTGCAGAGAGCGAAATTTCATTTAATTGGCTTTTCGTATCTCCTGATTGCTGATTTGGTTTTTCTTTTTCTTGCCGGATACTTTCTGAATTATAAAATACTCTTGCTAGTATATTTGAAGTATCGATAATAACTTGTGTCGTAAACAAACTAAAGTTTATCAGGATACCAATGAGGACTACATTGATAATCATTTCTTTTGTTTTAAATCCATGAATATTGAGGATGGTAGAGAAGGCAACATAGAGAAGCACAAAAATAAAGAACACATTACAGATATCACGTACAATTCCCCATCCCCCGACTACGAACCCCGTACGGTACGAAGTATCAGAAATAGAATATGCAAAGGTGCTATCAAAGAATTGCCCTGCTTTTGCAAAAAGCCAAGAGGTTGGTTCAAATACGAGATAATAAAATGCTTGAAGTAAACAGCCAGTGAATGTACCTTTGGTGGCCCAAGGATTTAAGCTACATATAGGTAACCCATCAGGGTTTTGTTGTTTACCCAAAGTGTTTTGTTCAACTGTTCCATTTGGATTAACCACTTGCCCGTTTGCATCCAGTGTTGTTGCTGAAATATTTTGTTCTTGGTTTAGATTAATAAGAGCAGTATTCGCAAAAGAAGGTTTAAGTTTAATGGTGTATGTTGTTGCTGGTTGTAGCCCACTAAATATTGTATTGTATTTTACTCCTCCCCCATTTTTTACTAAATCATTTACGATGTTGTATACAAAAGGATTTTTTCCACCAACTGTTCCTGGGGCAAGGAGGGTATCTGAGCTGTCGTAAATTCCTATTGTTAGTGTATCTGTTGTTCCTAAAAGTGTTAGTCTTGTTGTATCAGGATCATCTCCGGATATTGTTAGCGTATCTTTCCCCGATACAATACTCGCAGTTATTTGTCTTAATTGTTGAGCACCAGTTGCTTGGTTTTCTATCCATGAATCTGTTTGTATGCAATTTGTTGGGTCGGCACAATCATAGTCGAGTTCATCTGCTGCACCGGATACATCTCCTGAATTATATACTGCAAAGTTACCAGGGGATTTGTCCCCGTGTTGTAGAAATAAACGATATATTATTTGGCAGTCACCATTATTACAGCCTTCTTCTCCTGGTGTTAGGTCAATAACTAATTTATTTTGAGTGATTTTATGATCTGAGATGGAAAGTATACTGTCATTTGCACTCCATCCATCATGTTCGTATAAAAACCCATTAAAAATTTCCCCAATACAATCTGAAGTTTCTATTGTTAAGGTCACTCCAGGTTTTGGTTTTGCTGCTTTCCATCCTTTAGCCTGTTGTCCTGCTGGGCTGAATGCGGTACTGACAAATTTACAATTAGTACCTGCCTCAGCTATGCTCGGTGTTATTTTATTGTCTTGTAGGTTTACACTAAAAGGCGCGAAGAGAGACGCGGTGATGACAAGTATGAAAATGGATGAGAAAATCTTTTTCACAAAGTAATAATTTCCTTTATATGCTGTATGATTATTATATCACCTTTATCTATCAGAATGAAAGCAAAAACACCCTATTAAAATTTTTAATAGGGTGTTTTTTGTATCACTATTACCAGATTTGGAATTGTGCTTCAAAGCTTTGGTCAGGCATTGCATTCTTCCAGTAGAAGAGTGCTGGGTCTCCTGATTTTAGGCGGAGTGCATAATCATCAATAGTGCGTTTGAGCTCATGAATATCTGTTGTCTTTAAGAGATCTAGATTACCCCTTAAGCTTTTAAATAGTGGGCAGACAATTTGACTGTGATTGTCTGGGCTAATATTTGCCAAAATATCTTTTGTTGTATCAGAGCCGAAATTACAGAAGTATTTACCTTTAACGTCACCATAAGGAGGATTTATATAAATATCTAATGTTTCTTGAATAGATCGTATTTCGTAATCCCCTTTTATTATTTGGTTCCAGTTTGGTGCAGCTGTCGCTCTTAGAATTTCACTATCTTTGAGTTTACGTCCTTCTCTCCATGCTTTGTCTACAATATTTTTTATGTCGTAGAGCCCGTACGCTGGTCTGTTGTAACAAACATCTTTATCATTTTTAGCAAAGTATCCAGTACTTGCATCTAAACAGTCTTCATTTGTGTCACGTAATCCTAATACTTTGTCGAGGGCATACCCTACGTTAGCGGCGAGGTAGTGGTTTTTCTTTGCGAGTGCTGGGTACACGCTTCCTGGGTAACTAGTTTCGTAAATTTTGATCTTTTCATCCCACTTACCGAGCCATCCAGGACTATTGTCTACACCAGAAGGTTCATCTGGGTGATAACTAAATGCGCGCTGGTGATTCCAGTAATCAGTATCAGTACCTACTACCTTGTCAGTTTGATCTGTGTCATTTACATCGTAGACTTTTTTTGTAAAACGATAGAAGTTTGCTGCAATTTGTGATACGAATGATGCATCTTTCATGTCGTATGAAGCATCTTGTGAAAGATAATAGTAGTTTGGGTCAGTGGTAAAGTATGGATTTCGCATTGTTTCTTTCGGTCCTTTGTATGAAGCAATTGCTTTATCTTGCACGCATTGTTCAGTAAGAGCATTAGATACAGCAGTAAGCTTATCGTACTGGATTTTTTTGTCTTGTTCACTTGCGACATCAACGCTATTCTTTAGATTTGGTGAAAGCGCATAGAATTCTTTAATGAGTTGATTGAGCTCATCTTGTTCTTCTTTTGTGAATTTGAGCGTGATGTTTGTGTCTGGGCAATTTGGTGCGGTAGTTTTTGTTGCTGTTCCCTTGTTGCCGTTCCAGTCAAACTCCATTTCATTACTATCCTCTGGATTATAATCCTTTGCGACAGCTACATTTTTGTTTATATAACAGCCTGGGTCCTTGTCATCAAGGAGTCCATCTTTATCATTATCTTTTCCATCACTGCATTGTGGAACGTAGTTAAGCTCGAGCGTCTTTTCTGGGTCATAGGTATTTATTGCGCCTTTTTTTCCATTATGTGATGCATTTAAGTCTGTGTGACAGCCTGGGTCAAGATCATTTGCGAGTCCATCCCCATCATTGTCACGGGCTTTACCATTTGCATCGAAATCACGGCATTGTGGTACGAGATTAAATTCGCTGTATTTGTATGGAGTATATGTATCCACCCCAAGGTCTTTGTCATATGAAAGAATATTACTTGCATTTCCGTCCGTATGACATGCTGGGTCGTTTTTGTCTGCAAGTTTGTCTCCGTCATTATCTTTTCCATCACTGCATAACTCTACTCGTGCTGCGTTTAAGTCCCAGTGACACCCCGGATCATTAGCATCAGAAAGTCCATCGCCATCGTTATCTTTCCCATCAATACACGCTGGAATAAAATCAAGTTCTGATGTTTTGTCTCCAATATAGGAAGATGCGTTTTTTGCATTGAGGTCAAGGTGACATCCTGGATCAAGTTTATCAGAAAGTCCATCGCCATCGTTATCAAGTCCGTCACGGCATTGAGGTATGTATCCAAGCGCTCCCCCATTACCACTTCCATTTCCGTTCGTGATACTTGCTTCGCTGTTTTTTGTTTTTAAGAATGAACCTGGGTTTAGTGGATTAAAGTCATAGTGACAATCAGGATCAGCACTATCAAATTTTCCATCTTTATCATTATCAAGTTTATCTGAACACTGCGGTAGTACTTCTTTTTCATCATTTTTTGTAGGGGTATAAGATTTAGTATTACGAGCGTTTAAATCAAAGTGACATCCTGGATCTTGCGCGTCGATTTTTTTATCGCCATCGTTATCCTTGCCATCACTACATTGTGTGATTACTGGATTATTTTTTGTGTCAGGACAAATTATTCCATTACTATCGACAACCTGTTTGTTGGCACCCAAAGAATCAAGGTATGCACTGAGTTGATCTGGGGTTAGTGGAAGCTGTTGCCCAGGGTAGATACCAAACATAGTGAGTGGAAGTGTTTGGATACCGCTTAGGGTTTGTATTGGTACACCACTGTTTACGGCTGTTGACGTGATGACCGTACTGCCGGTAGTTGTGCTAAGTGGAGTAGCAAGTGTTGGCACCCCAGTTAGTGTTCCTGCTGGTGACCCTGCTACTTGAAGTGTCGCTGTTGGTGTATTTACAGCAAGTACTATTTTTGAAAGCACTTTGTTCCCTGCGGTGTTTTCTTTGAGTGATTGCCATAGTCCAGCAAAAAGACTTTTCTGTTCTTTTTTTGCGATGATTTCTAGGTTTATTTTTGGGTCATATGTATTAGGTGTTCCGTTTTGCCCGTTGTTCTGAGGATTTTTGTCGCTGTGGCAGCCTGGGTCAAGCGCATCAGCTTTCCCATCTAGGTCATTATCCAGCCCATCGGAGCACTGTGTGATAATTGCTCCTCCGGCGCCTCCTCCTACTGTACCACCCACAGCTCCGCCACCTACGGTGCTTCCCGCAGTACTCCCCCCATTTGTTGTTCCTGATGTGCCAGTACCTCCTGTGGTGGTTGTCGCTGGGCCAAAGACACCTCCTGTTGTGGTAGTTCCAGATCCTGTGGTCGTTGTTGTTCCAGTAGTTGTTGCTGGGACTGGAACTGGTACACCATTTGAAAATCCCTTACCTTCTGGTGAGAGCATGGGATTATATGATTTTGGGTCAGCTGGTACGATAAAACATGTTGGGTCTTGAGCATCCCGTAAACCATTTCCGTCATTATCAAGTCCATCACTACACTGTGGAATACTAGGAGCTGTTATCATTTCAAGCACTTTTTGAGGGTTGTATGATAGCCCATTATTTGGATTCAGGTCTGAGTGACATCCTGGATCTTGAATATCAAATGGCCCGTCATTGTTATTATCAATTCCGTCACTACACTGTGGAATAACAATTGGCCCTGTTGGAACTGGGATAGTCCCTCCAGTGCTTGGTATTGTTCCGCTACTTACTACACAAGCATCAATTTTTCCTTTTGTGGAATCGAGACTAAATTCTGTGACTCTATTTTTATCATATGGCTTAGCTATGTCATTGTCTGTATGACATCCTGGATCTTGTGTATCAATTTTTCCATCACCATCGTTGTCTTTTTTGTCACTACACTGTGGAATAAATGTGCTTGTTGGTATTGGAAAGTTTTTGGTTGGAATTGTAAATTCTAATGTTTTTTCTGGTGTATACGTATCTGCAATATTATTATCTGTGTGACATGAAGCATCATCAGCATCGAGTACTCCATTTCCATCATTATCGATACCATCGGCACATTGAGTTAGCGGTGTAGTTATTCCTCCAGTATTTGTTCCTTGCCCCGTACTTGTTCCGTCTGTCGTGGTAGTGTCCCCTCCTGTAATTTGATCATTTGTGCTCGTACCTCCGCTAGTACCATTACTTTGTCCCCCAGCTAGCATACCTGTACCACTAGTATCTGTTGTTGTCTCTCCTCCAGTAAGTACTGGACCACTTTCACCATTTTGTATGGTATTTAAATCTTTGTTCTTACTTGTCCCAAGAAATGGAAAAAATGATTTAGCCGTACCTCCTGATTTTGTGCTAAATGGAGCATTGCCACTAAAGAATAGATAATACACTCCCATAAGTAGTCCAAGTGCTACGATGAAGGTGATAATGAGTGCTTTTGTTCTTTTAGGGTTTTGTTCCATATATTTTATAGTTTACTATTACTGACACGTATTTCCACTTTGATTTGTGTTCATTTTGGTAATGGTAATTTCTTTTACTGCAGTATCTTTTGTTCCATTAATGTTGTCGCGTGTTAGATTGATTTTTGTTTTACCGTATGATTTATGTGCATCAATACTAAATGCTGGATTTGGTGGTTGGTTTGTCGCACCAGTTCCTTTGACTGGATTTACTGATACATATTGATTTCCAAATTCTGTCGATAGTGTCCAATTGTATGTTGATGCGTTTGCTGAATTCTTGTTTGTGATAGTAATGTTTACCATACACATTCCAGCTAATTGTTTTACAAAATCAGTGTCTTCGGCTGCGGTGACATCAAATTGTGGGTTATAAGTAACTTTCGGTGTTACTGGTTGGCTTGTTGCACTTGATCCAACGGCATTAACCGCAGCAATTCTAAATTTATATGTTTTATTTTTATTATCTAATCCGGTAACTGTTCTTTTTGTTGTACTGCTTGCCGTGTGTGCAAACTTAGTCCATACAAATGATGCATACGGTGCATATTCTATTGTGTAGTCAGTAATTGGAGAAGTTCCTGTGTTTGTAGGAGCTGACCATGACAGATCTGCTGTAGTATCGCTTACAATATTTGCGGTAATGTCATATGGTGTTCCTGGTGCTTCTGGTGGTTTTGGACAGGTTACTCCTCGCGCATCTACGTCTTTATGTGCGATTGTTATGTCTTTTGTTTTGGTTGCTTTATCACCATTACCGTCTTCAACAGTGAGTGTAAGTTTTGCAAGCCCAGAATCTTTGTACGCATCTACCTTTGCAGAGAAGAGTTGATTATTATCTACCTTGTATTCCCCCGCTGAGAGTGTTACTACATCTTGGCCCGTCTTGAGTGACCAAGAGTATTTAAATGGTGCATCTCCGTTTACAGAAATTCCTGTTGCGGTAACTTCTGTGGTACATTTTCCTACTGGTGCTTGGGTGTCTTGTTGCGGTGTATCAAAATCTGCACCAAGCGCAGTTCCCTCTTGTGTTCGTGTCCCGTTTGCCCCATCGGCGAGATCGTTAGAACCATCACCTCCTTGTCCGAGAGATGTATCAAAACAACTCCAATCAATTTTTTGCCCAGGAGCACTTAATTTGTCAGTAATTTCTTTTGCCCAACGCTTACGTGCACCTTTTACGATTTCATCTACACGTTTTTTAATCGCTTCTAGTTTACGAATATTTGTTTTTGTTTGACCAATTACCTCATCATAATCTTGATATGCTTGTTTTACGTTTGCATCATAGCGATCAAGATTTTTTACAATATCAAGACCGGCTTGTGCCATTGGTAAATATTGTGGATTATTACTTCCATCAGGAAGTTTAGGTTCAACGATCGTGTCGTATTTCTTGTGAACATAGTCACTATAACTTTGGAATTGTGAGCTAAAGTTTGCAATCTGTGCGTTTTGATTTGCATAGAAGTTTGCTTCTGCTTTGGCGTATTGTGCTTCAAGTTCAACTTTATTGTTTTCATTTTTATTCTTTTGCACTTTATCGTAAACAGATAGCCCGACGTCAATCGCGAGTCCGACAAGTGCTCCCACTGCATTTCCTACTCCTGGAATAACAGTACCTGCCGCTGCACCAATTCCTGTAAATGTCCCAAATGTGTTTCCAGAGACCCACTTTGGAAGCATACTTTTTTTAGTACCATTGAAACTTTGATTCTGCATGTAATCTACCAATTCTGCAATTTTTTCATCAGTTCGTTGTTCCCATCCTGGGTTTGGTCCCGGAATACAATAATCAAGTTTCCCAATTGCAGGGAGTATCGGTCCGAGTCCTTTCATTGCTGCTGTTGCTGCTTCAAGATAGTCTTTTTGTGTAGTGATAATACCTTTTTTCACTAATGTTTTCTTGCCTGTTGCATCATTAGTATAGATATCATCTAAGTCTCGAGTAATATCAAATTTACCCCCTTTGTTATACCATCCCCCATGCGTTTTGCTGACCTGGATCAGATATCCATAACTATTATAGTATCGTTTTGGTGTATAGTCTGCGGTAATTTCGTTGTTTTGTGTACTAAATGAACTAAGACTTGAAAATCCTTTTGTTGAAAGTTGGCTAATGAGCGCAGTAAATACTGAATCAAGGGATTCATTTATTGTATTTGCAATTTCAAGCTGTCTTATTGGTGATGTAATTTGTGCATTGATAAGTGCCTCTGTCACCCCTCCCGGAGTGATTGTTTCATATCGGATACATTTATCTTGTGCATCTGGGTCATTCAATTTTGTTGAATTAAGTGTAAATGGATGATTTTTATCTTCTTTCGTTGCGTCTGCTTCCCATTCCACGCACTTCTTTTGCCCAATAAAATCTTTTTGAGTGAGTTCATCCTTTTGAGCTTGTACATCTTTTGCCGCTTCGTCTGCAATGTGCTGAGTCGTAATCATTTGAAATCCAAGTGGATTGTTTTGTGGATTTAAAGTAAATGATTCCCATGCTGACCATCCTCCTTGAGTAAAATCATTAGTAAAATCATCTGGGCTACTGCCTGAAGGTAATGATTGTTGGAGTGTCGATTTCGCTCTTTCTTCAAAGGTTGTCTTAAAGCCGTTTATCATACTGCGTGCTAAGTCTTGGCCATATGGATAGACGGTAGTGTTATTGTATGCAGAAATAGGTCCAAGGATTGAACGCATTGTTTTTGTCTCAATATTTTTGAAAAATGTTTTCTGGTCTTTAATAAATAGTGGATCTCCTGCAAAACCAGAATTGACCCAATTGATAGTCTTTTGGGTCATGTTTGCAATTTGGTGTTTGGTGACTTTGTAGGCGATTCCGTTTAAACACTGCTCCCATACTTTTTGTTCTTCGGCAGCAGCAAGCTGTTTGTCTATTTTTGAATTAATAAGAACAAGACTTTTTTGAGTTTCTTTATCAGCTGTTTGTTGCGCTGCAAGTGTAGATGCACCAGCAATTAATTTTGCATCTTTAATATCTTTTGCTAATGCTTTTATTTCTACTGCAGTTTTTGCTGTTGTGCCGAGAACATTTGTAAGCGGAGAAAGGCCTCCAGCTAAACCTTCACTTTTGAGTACCTTTTGTGCCTCATAAAGCGAAGAAAGGTCTTGTATTGATTTAATAAAACGCTTTGGGCCATTTCCGCAGCCAAAAACAGATAATGCAATTTTATTTGTATTACCACCAGTTGTATCAGTGTCGAGCGGATCTGCGTTCGATGCAAGCCCCCCCGTTTGATCATTAAGGATATCGTCCGCAGTAGTACCACTTGCAGAATCACCCAGCATGCCTCCTGTATATATATAGTTTGGATCTTTAATTTCTGCGTAGCTATATGAAACTGGAACTATTGGAGAAATAAAAATAGCAAAAACGAGAATTCCTGCGAGGGTCTTTTTTTGCATGTAGGTAAACAAGTTCATACTATCGTTTTATTATATCACTATATAAATATTTATTCACCGTATTTATTCCATCAACAAATTGATCATTATAGATACGATACGTGAGCATTCCTGAAAGACCTGTTAATGGGTCTTCAATCATTTTAGCCATCGTGTCGAGTGATACTCCTGTATGGTCCAATCCGTTCATAATTGTTATGTGGTTTGGTCCTAGGTCAAGTGGAACGGGAATTTTTTTTAGGTCTTTTGCAAAGTTTTGATATGCTGCTTTTATCTGGGGTAGTCCTTCAAGCATTGTGCTGTCATTTCGATCAAGCGCGGTGGCGAGGATGTCGAGTTCTGAGCCAATACCAAGTAATGTATATTTTTTACCAAGACGGATGAGGTTTTCTTGATATACTGTCATATTTTTTTTCGTTGTTGCGACTATCTGTATGTCATTCATGTGATAGACATCATTAAAAGTAAGTGGAGTAACTTCCCCACCGATTGTCTGAGCGAGTACGTCTAAGCTTTCCTTCCCTGCACCATTTTGTTTTAGAGAAGACGCAATCACAAATAGTTCACGTGAAATTTGGTCGGTTGAATCTGTTATTTGGGCATTTTTAGAACTAATACCAGCTTTCCTTTTCTTTGCTTCGATGAATTCTTTATTTGCATCCCCGTCTTTTGTAGGATCAAGCCCCCATAATGACTCTTCCCAGTCTTGAATCCCATTTTTGTTGCTATCTTGAGTAACTACATCTTTTACCATGACACTATTTATAGTACCGGTGGTAATGAGTTTATTTTTTATATTCGGAGAGATTTTTGTAATAAGAATGACTGCTCCTATTACAGAGAAAATAACGATGACTCGCTTTATGAATTGTGAGCTTGGTAAATATGAATTTTCCATTACCCATAGTATACAATTTTTTCTGCAGGCGTACTAGTTTTTCTGGAGTAGTTCAGTGAGTGTGAGCCAGGTGGATACGGGTATTTCTTCTGCACGTACTTTTGGAGAAAGTGTCAGTGTGTTAAACGATTGCTCTATTATGTTTTTAGGAGCTACCTCTTCTAAGTTTTTTATAAGGACTTTTCTTTTGTGGGCAAATCCTGCATGAAGCACTTTAAAAAAGTACCCTTCTTCGTTTTGATTTTTAAATGACTGTTTGTTTATATTGTTAATAGAGAGAATTGCTGAATCTACCTTTGGTGCTGGGGAAAAATAGCGTTTATCTACTTTCATTTCATATTTTGGTTCACCGTACGCTTTTACACTAATAGAGAGGATACTTTCTCCTTCATTTGTGGCAACAATGCGTTTTGCTACTTCTTTTTGGACCATAACCACAATTTTCTCTGGTTGATGATCCGTTTCGAGGAATTTTCGTACAATTGCACCTGTAATATAGTATGGGATGTTTGCAATAAGCTTATATTTCTTGCCTTTTAGGCTTTTTGGATCAAATTCCAAGCAATCTTCCTCTATAATAGTCAGTTTTTTGTTTTGTATTTCTTCGGCGAATTTTTCATTTAGGAGTGGAATAAGGTCACGGTCTTTTTCAAGAGCGATGACTGTCGCTCCGTATTCAAGAAGTTTCTCAGTCAGTGCTCCCTTCCCTGGGCCGATTTCAATCACTAAATCTCCGTCAGTAACTTCCCCCGCGGTACACATTTTTATAAGTGCGGGTTTTGACTTTAGAAAGTTCTGCCCCAATGACTTTTTTGCAGTATGCATCATATATAGACAATTCTATCACCTTTTCCGTAATGATTCTCTTCTATGTTTATCAAATAGTCTGGAATATCAGAAAGGAATTCGCTCGGGCTGGTGACCTGACGCATGCCGAATATAGTACGGACAGATGCATATGAGAGAAAGAGTTTGTGTTCAGCGCGAGTGAGGGCTACATAAAAGAGTCGGCGCTCTTCTTCTTGGTCGCTTTTATTTTTGCCACCAATTCCAGCATGAGGGAATAAGTCTTGCTCAAGCCCTGTAATGAATACATATTTAAATTCAAGTCCTTTTGATGCATGGACGGTCATGAGTCTGACCCCCTCACCTTTTGTGTGGAGCAAACTGTCTTGATCTGAAGCAAGTGATGCATCAGTGAGGAGCATGTCGATGCTTTCTTCGCCATGGGTGTCGTACTTGAGTGCGAGAGTTACGAGCTCTTTTACGTTTTCGAGGCGTTCGAGTTCAAGCTCTCCCCCATTTTTTAATTCTTCTTCGAGTCCACTTTTTTCTAAAACAAATTTAATGGTCTCACTTGCAGTATGTCCGTCCATGTATTCACGAATAGAATCGAGTAATAAATAAAATTTATTTATTTTTATTTGCATACTAGCAGGAAGCTCAGCAAAATTTCCACTGAATAATTTTACGAGTGTCACTTTTCCAATTCCTCGTGCAGGAACATTAATAATTCTTTTTATATCAGAAAGCCCCTCTCTGTTTAGTGCTGCTCTTATGTATGAGAGAATATCACGGACTTCTTTGCGGTCAAAGAATTTTGTGCCGAGAACTTGGTATTTTATATTACGAGAAAGCATTGCTTCTTCTAAAATACGAGATTGGAAATTGGCTCGGTAGAGTACCGCGATATCGTTCGGTAATGCAGTACCATTTTCTATGAGTTCTTGTATTTTATCTCCGACAAATGTTGCTTCACTCCCCTCGTCGTATGCTTCGTAGAGTGTGATCGTTTGCCCATCTTCGTTTTCAGTAAAAAGATTTTTTTCTGCGCGGAATACATTTTTCTTTATGATTGCATTTGCGGCTTCGATGATCGTTTTTGTGGAGCGATAGTTTTGCTCAAGCATTACTATTTTTGTGCTCGGATAATCTTTTTCAAAATGGAGCATGTTCTTTATATTTGCTCCGCGCCAGCTATAAATATTTTGGTCCGTATCTCCAACCACGCAGATATTTTCTTCTTTTCCGACAAGCAGTTTCGTTAATTCATATTGTACTTCATTAGTGTCTTGATACTCATCGATGTGGATGTATTTCCAGCGTGCTTGGTATGCAGTTTTAATTTCAGGGTACTGTTTTAGAAGGAGTACTGTTTTGAGAAGTAAGTCATCAAAGTCGAGCGCTTGCTCCTTTTTTAATCCTGCTTCATAGAGGCCCCATACTTTACCCACAAGATCTTGGAATGCACTGGTGGCATCACGAGCAAATGCTTCACGGGAAATGAAGTCCCCTTTTGCGCGGGAAATCATACCTTTTATTTTGCGAGGTTCGTATTGTTTGGGATCTAAATCTAATTCTTTGAGTGCATCTTTGATAATACTAATGGCGTCGCTTTCATCTGCAATTGCAAAATGTTTTGTGAGCCCGAGGACGTGTGCATGTTCTTTGAGTATTCGTACGCCGAGTGCATGAAAAGTAGATATCATTGGAATGCTATCATAGTGTCTATCTGTAAGGAGCGCGATGGTACGGTCACGCATTTCTTTTGCTGCTTTGTTAGTGAATGTTACGGCGAGGATATTGTGTGGGGCGACGCCACCACGAACAAGATTAATGATTCGATAGGTTAATGTTTTTGTTTTTCCTGCGCCTGCACCGGCGACGATAAGGAGCGGTCCTTCGGTATAGCGTGCCGCTTCGCCTTGTTTGTCATTTAGTTCATCTAAAAAGTCTTTGTGCATAGAGCCCATTCTAACATAAAAACGCACGAGTATCTCGTGCGTTTTTATGTGTGTCTATTATTTATTTATTCATGAGTGATTGCCCTTCAGCAACGAACTTCATTGTCTCTTCTTCAATCATTTGGTCAAATTGTGGAAGATTTCCACGAAGGAATGTAAAGAGTGTTTTGGGATCGGTACTTTCTTCGGTGATTTTTTCAAATGCAGTTGTCTGCTCCTCAGTCATTTCTTCGAGGGCGCGCAAGAGTACTGCTTGGTAAATAATTCCTCCTACTGAAGCAATCATTTCTTGCTGTTCCTGCTCTGGGAGTGATGAGATTTGTAATGCTTTTACGAGAATTGTGTGTAGTGATGTATCCATATATTAATTAATGTTCTTTTGCTAATAATGTTGCGACGTTTAATTTTTGCTCTACTTCCATTTTTGCGAGGATTTTGGTCAGGGTATCTACTGTTATCGGCTTTCCGTTTGGATCAGTTGTTGCCATTCCTATTTTTCGCATAAGGAATTTAATATCATTTACCTCATCTCGTTCAAAACGTGGAAAGTCTTTTTTGTTTCCATTCATTATTTTATCCAGTGTCATGTTTTTCATTTTTTTCCATGACTCAGAGTCTTCACCGTGTACATGCTTTCCAAATAATTTTTTATGTCCAAATATCTTATCAATTACATTGTGTTTGTGCGCCTCAATGTTTTCGATACTTGGAATTACTTTTGGTGTTGGGGTCGGTGTTGCGTGTGTTGTCGGTTCACTACCTGGTGCTGTTTTTGACCATTTTACCGCATTAGGATTATAGTATTTCCCTCTTGGATTATATCCTTGCATTCGTTGCCTTACATTAAATAGTTTTTGGTTGAGAGGATTTTGTTGGTTACGTAATACAAAAGCCCCACCATCTTGTTTTGTAAAATGTAACCCATCATTATTGTTTCCGATGCTGTAGTCTGGTTGTGATTCTGTGTATTCAGGAGTTTTGAAATCATAGCCGTCGAAATAGCCACCCCCTCCGTTTTCATTAGCTTTTGGTATCGTCGTAGAATCAATTGTATGTAATTTGAGTGGTTCGTTATTTAGAGTTGATGGTATGGGTGATATTTTTCTTGAAGATAAATCTATCAATGGTTCCTTGGAATTAAAATTTTGTTGTGTGGTGTTATTTTGGGATTCATTCATTAGATTCCCTTTTCCTGTGATGTCACCTTGTGTTGTCATTGGTTCACGGTATTCATAGCTTTCATTTCCTCCAGAAAGATCATTGTTTGAACCACCCTCAACGTGTGTTTCTACTGAAGTTGTACCATCTGGGGCATATTCTGTAATACTTCCATCTGCATTTAATACATAGGCAGCTCCAACTTCCCCCACCCGTATTTCTCCTGTGTCATCTATGTATCCGTGGGATTTTGCCATATTCATTAAGAAATGAGCTTTCTCCATTGTTGTTCCTGATAGAGGGTATCCAAGTTTTTGAGCGAGTTCTGTGTTATTTTCAAGTTGTGCTTTGAGGGCATGAGTGATTCCTTCGGTTGCACGTACTTTTGCATAATCAGAAATGTGGGTTGGCTTTTCTTGTGAAGATATCATTCCAGGCTTTTTTTCTATTGGAGTGCCCCCTATTTGTGGATGATGTACGGTGCTTCCTCCCTCTGGTGCACCTCCTTTTATTGATCGGTATGCATCTTCGTAAAGTGTTTGCCCCCCTGCTGCTTGTATTCCATATGAAGTACCAAAGCCGACGAGCAGTCCTGCCCCTGCTCGAGCAAGGAGTTGATTACGATTTTTCTTTTCAATACTTTTTTCTATTTCTTTTAATTTATTTTCGTATTGTACAAGATTGATTATGCCAGTATTAAAATCTGAGAGTGCTTTTTCTTTTGCGCTGGCTTGCATATCAGTGAATTTCTTCATACTTTTTTCTTGATAGTTCTTAATAACTTTTACTACCATGCCAGAAGTAGTGGCTGAGATGACACCTTTAGCAAAACGATATCCAAGATATGCTCCGGTCCCCATCGCTGCGGCAGCGCCAAATGATACACCAACAGTTCCGAAAACGGCAGTAGAAATAGCTGCACGTTTAACCTTTGCCCCAAAACCAGTTCCCTTTGCGTACCATCCGTATGCACCGGCTAGTTTGTCGTAGATTTGTTTTCGGTTTGGAGGAAGTTTTTCTGCTTGCGCATTGGTGAGTTCTGGGTACTCTTCATGATGAATACGTTTATTTATTACCCCTTCTCTGTATTCGTTGAGCGTTTGCGTAAGTGCTTCTTTTGTAATATTTGGATTCTCTGCTTTTATTGCCGCTGTTTTTTCAATAATTGCTGTCTCGCTGTATGTCATTCGAGCGGCATCGTATGTATTTTTTAATGCAATAAGATTTGGATATTTTTCTGCTAAATGTTCTTCTTCGGAAGTAATTCCAAGCCACTGCCCCAATCTATACGCTGACTGTCTCCATGTTTTACGTTCCGTATTGTATTTATTGAGTTCTTTTACATACATTTCACGCTTTGCGATAAAGTTACTCTCGAGTTGTTCAAGATGAATTACTGGGATATCTTTTTGTTCAAGTGGTGCTACTGGCTCCTTGTCTTTTTCTAGTAATTCTACTTGCTTGATTGGTGATGAGGCTATTTCAGGGATTACTTCAGGTGTTGTATCTTCTTCTTTTGCTTCAGTGGTTGTTTCTAGCGCTACTGGTTCTTCGTTGTGAATTGGATCAGCTGCTGTTATACCTACAGGCTCTCTAGCGTCACTCGGTGCTGGTGCCCCTACTGAACTTTTTGGAGGAATTCGAGACTTTATTTTTTCTTCCTTTGCTTTTATGCTAGCTTCTAATTTTACGATATCGCGTTTATTGGACGCAATTACTTCAGGACTTGTAATGTCGTATCCCTTATCAAGGAGTTGTCTTATGGTGGCTGTTTTCAGGGCTTTTTCTGATAGTGGAGTAAAAGTTTTTTTCTGTGTGCGTTTTTCCATGTATAAATTATACAATTTATACATTATTGTGTCTATTCACTCTCTTTCCCCAGATTTGGTTGACTTGATTCCCCATATGGGCTACCCTTTATATATAGGGAGCCATGAGGCCACTATATATACAGTATTCAGCACCCATGTAAGCTATCTGAGCCACCGCCACACCGTTATATTCTTATGAAAAATACTAAAATTAAAAAGGGTGAAATGAGCTTTTCTGCTACTTCAAATGCCGTTTCTCCTAAAATATCTTTATTTTATAAGCTTTCAATGGTAAAAGCGCTAGTATGTTTTTTTGCCATGTCTGCAATTCTAATCTCACCTCTCACCGCACATGCTGGATTTTTCTCTTTTATGAGTGACTTCTTTACGCAAAATGCACAAGCTAATGAGTTACCCCTCTCTGACGATGTTGTGCATAATTCACAAACAGTTCCCCTGCTGGAGCCAAGCCTTACTACTGATTTAAAGAATGTTGATACTTCAGCTACGGTGACTATCGTGGGCGATGAAGCACTTGAGTCAAAAAATGGTCCGATGGGAACTGAAGCTGATTTTGATAATGGAAGTTACATTAGTGATTCTAAGTTCGGTATTCACGTTGTGCAAAAGGGTGAGACGCTCGATTCTATTGCAAAAAAAGAAAAAGTTAGTAAATATGCCATTATTTATGCAAACAGTGATATAAAACGTGCTGATCTTATAAAAGTTGGGACTGTGCTTACTATTATGCCACTTAATGGTATTGCCTATTCTGTTAAAAAGGGTGAAACTGCTGAAAGTGTGGCTACTAAATATGGCACGACGGTTCGTGATATTGTGGAATATAATCTCCTTGAAAAAGCTAGTGAAGTAAATGGTGGGGATACTATCTTTTTGGTTGGAGTAAGTGCAAATGAAATTAAGAATGCTGATACAAAAGAAAAATCTGCTCTCGCAAAGGCGAAAGCTGATAAAGCAAAAAAGACTACCGCTGTAGTAGAAACACCTATTGTAGTAAAAGCTCCAGCAATTGTGCCAGCTATCACCCCTATCCAGAAAATTACTGATCCTGAAACAAATATACCACAACCATCAGGACAGATTGCGCATGGATATATATGGCCGTTTCCACAAGGGGTGGGAAGTATTTCTCAACTGTTGCATGGTTCGAATGGTATTGATTTCCGTGGACCTATAGGTACACCAATATTTGCAGTTGCTGACGGAACTATCCTTATTGCTGATTCACAAGGGTACAATGGCGGATATGGTCTCTATGTTGTAGAAAATTTTGATAATGGTACTCAGGGTATGTATGCTCATATGAGTAAAGTAGCCGCTGTTGCAGGGACACACGTGAAGCAAGGTCAGATTATCGGGTATGTTGGATCTACGGGAAAGTCTACTGGACCACACCTTCATTTTGAGGTACGAGGAGATAAAAATCCTTTTGCGGGATTAAAGAAATCCAGTACTTCTGATGATTTTCATGATTAGTATTTTAGAATAAAACATATGATTAAAAAAATTACACCAATTTTATTTATTTTCTGTTTATTTATCGGTAGCCCGCTTTCTGTAAATGCAGAGAAATTATATACCAATCCCCCATTGATTACTTTAGAAACTGCTCCGCATTCAGCAAAGCCAAAAGCGAAAAAGAAGAAGAGCACTGTGCGCAACTTAAAGATGGGAATGAAAGGTGCAGACGTCACAAAACTCCAGCAATTTTTAATAAAGAAAAACGTCGGCCCCGCGGCAAAAGCCCTCGCTGCAAACAAAGCAACTGGAAATTTTGGACAGCTTACCAAAGATGCACTCATTGAATACCAGAATTTTAAAGGGCTCCCCGCTGATGGTGTTGCTGGATCAAAAATAAGAGCACTCTATAATAAATAAAACCTCGCATAAAATAAAATCCCCGAACGGGGATTTTATTTTATGCTAATTATTTACCTTTGGCCTGTATTGCAGTGCTTCGAGGACGTGCGAAGCGGAAATATTTTCACTACCTTCAAGATCCGCGATGGTGCGGGCGAGTTTTATTGTGCGGTGGTATGCACGGGCGGAAAGCTGAAGGCGTTCGGCGCTTTGGTTTAGGATTTGTTTTACTTCTTCGGAAAGCGGGGCGAATGTATTTAATTCTTTTACATTCATTTCACTATTTGTTTTAATTTTTCTTGTGGCTCTTTTAAATCTTTTTTCTTGAGTTTCTCTTGCTTTTAAGACTCTTTCTTTTATTGTATTAGTTTTTTCTCCGTACGATTGCTCGGTGGAAAGCTTGTCAAAGTCCACTGCGCCGACCGTCACCCAGATATCTATTCTATCCATTATTGGTCCTGAAAGTTTTCTTTTGTATTTATCTAAATCACTTGGTTTACAGATGCACTGCTTTTGCTTATTACCTTTGTGTCCGCACGGGCATGGATTCATCGCTGCGACAAGGATAAAGTTGGACGGGAAAATTGCGGTGCCTTTTGCACGAGAGACAGAAACAATATTGTCTTCGAGTGGTTGGCGTAAACTCTCCAAAACCTTCTTTTCAAATTCTGGAAATTCATCGAGGAATAGTACTCCTTTGTGTGCGAGTGTTACCTCCCCTGGTTTTACATTTGATCCTCCGCCGATAATGGAAACATATGATGCAGTATGGTGCGGTGCACGGAATGGGGCTTCCGTAATTAATTCACTTTCCAAAAGTCCGACAATAGAATGAATGCCGGTGATTTCAAGAATATCATCATTCTGTAGGTCCGGTAGAATATGCGAGAATACTCTGGCGAGCATTGTCTTTCCTGTTCCCGGCGGTCCGCTCATTGCGATGTTGTGTCCGCCCGCTGCGGCAATTTCAAGACCGCGTTTTGCACCTTCTTGCCCACGGATGTCGCAGAAATCTATGTTGTGTATTTTCTCTGCCTTTATAATTTCTGTTTTTGTTTGCGGAAGTATTTTAGGGCGCTCTGGCTCCAATGCTTCTCCTTTTTTATTGTATTTGATTGTATAGAGATGATCGATAACTTCTTTTAGTGTACGTGCCCCATATATGGTAATTCCTTCGACGAGTGCCGCTTCTTTTGCATTTTCTGTTGGAACAAAAATTTCTGTATATCCTTCTTTTTGTGCAATCTGAGTGAGTGGCAATACTCCTTTGATTGGGCGGAGTTCCCCATTGAGTGAGAGCTCACCAAGAAATAATTTTTTCTCGGGATTGAAGTCTAATTCTTCGGCAGAGAGTAAATATGAAATTGCAATTCCTAAATCAAAATACGCGCCCTCCTTTTTTAAGTCTGCCGGAGATAGTGAGATAACGATTTTCTGATTTTGATTTTTGGGAGAATTATATCCAGAATTTTTTAGTGCTGAACTCATCCTATCTTTTGCTTCATCGACTGCTTTGTCCGGCAGGCCTACCATAGTAAAAGCATGAAGTGTGCCTTTGGTGATATCCACTTCAATAGTGACAATTTTTCCCTTTAGTATATATGGTTGTGCCGCGTACACTCGTGAAAATGACATAGGTCTATTGTAGTAAAAGAAAGATAAACTTTTCCTAAAGTAAAAACCTAAAGAATGTATTCTTTAGGTTTTTACAATTGTAATTAATTAAATAAAATTAGAGTACTTTATTCATGCATGTTTTGCAGGTTTGTGCTGCTGGGTTTGCCTCGAGTCTGTCTTCTTCTATTTGCATTCCGCATCCATAACAGGTACCAAAACTCCCCGCTTCAATATTTGCAAGCGAGATGAGAATATCTCCCAATCTTTCGGTGAGTGTGTTTACAAGCGCCGTACGTGCTTCGTACTCTTCTGCGCGATCAGCTTTGTCGTTTTCGTCTGCTTCGGCATATGTTTCTGCTTCTGGCACAGCTACCCAGACACCACTATCAGTATGTTTGATTGCGACGTTTGCGAGTTCTCCTTCAAGCACTGCCTTTTCTTCCAATAATTTATTTTTATATGTATCAGTATTCATACCTGTATAGTATCATGCCGAGTAAAACGTGCAACTAAAGTGGAATTGCATTTTCAGTGATAATTCGTCGTTTGATTTCAGAAAGTGCACTAATGCCATCAGTTATTACAATATAGTCTTTGTTTATAAAGGCAGTGTACATAATTCCTTTTCCAGATTCATTTTTAAGCACACGGACAATCATATTGTCGACTAACGTGTCTTCAAATGTTTGAGCGAGTGGACTGCTTGATGATTCAAAGAATGGATGAAAATCATCTCCAAGTGTTTTCTCATAGAGGGCCATTCCTTCGTGGGCATTATCTGAGTCTTTTACAGAAAATAAAAAGAATAAATGAGGTTTCTCTTTTATATTTTTTGGAGTATAAATTCCGATCATTACCTCATCAGTAAGAGCGGTGAGGAGCTCTTTTGGTGCGTTTGCATTCATCATTGTAAAAAGTGCTGAAGTGGTTATTGATTTTGTTTTTTCTCCGGTATAAAAAATAACCGCTTTTATTTTGTCAGGCACAACACTTTCGCTACTAATTTTTTTTAATGCAGTAGCAACACTTTCGCTACCCACGATACCAGTGTGTTCAATATACACACTGGTATCGTGGGTAATGAGCGTCGGTTGTTCTATTGGCACCTGTTTTTTAACAGCTTCATTTTTTACTGAGACACTATTTGCATACACCAGACCAAGAATTCCAATCAGGATACAGCATACCCCACCGATACTATAAATAAGATTTTGTATTGTATCTTTATTTTGGAGATTTTCTTTTTCTGGTATTTGCGTGGAATCTACACCTAGTGCTTGAGCCATGTCGCTCGCATACGTCCGAATACCAGAAATGCCTGGAGCCACAGGTGGCACGACAGGCATTTCCTTTTGTTCATTTTCTTTGAGGGGATCCATATGCTACATAATAGCATACCCTATTTATGAATTACACCTTTGGTTGCTTTGCTTCAAAGAATTTATTATCAGCTTCTTTTATTGAGAGACTTATTTTACCTTTTTCGTCTACCTTTAATATCTTGATTGGGACAATTTCACCTTCTTTCAAAATATCATTTACATTTGCAACACGGAACGGTGCCATTTCAGAAACGTGTACGAGCCCTTCAGTACTTCCACCAAAGCGGACAAAGGCACCAAAGTCTACAATTTTAACTACCTCACCTTTGAGCATTTCACCTGGCTTCCATTCGTGCGTCATTTCATCAATGATTGCTTTTGCTTTATCTGCTCCTTCACCCTTTCCAGTGATAAATACAGTACCATCTTCTTCGATAGTAATTTCGGTGCCAGTTTGTTCACGGATTGCATTGATATTTTTTCCGCCTGGGCCAATTACCATACCAATTTTTTCTTTATTAATTTTTGTGACTACAATCTTTGGTGCATTTGGTGAAATGTCTTTTCTTGGTTCACTGATTACTCCTTTGATTGCATCGAGAATTCCAAGACGTGCTTTCTTTGCAGCAACGAGTGCATCTTTGAGTACCTGTGCGGGAACACCATCTACTTTAATATCAAGCTGAATTGCAGTGATACCTTTTGCAGTACCAGCGACTTTGAAATCCATATCACCGTAGTGGTCTTCAGGACCTTGGATGTCGGTAATCAATTTATATTTTGTACTATCATTTGCATCCATCATTACACCGATTGAAATTCCTGCTACTGGTGCTTTGATTGGAACTCCTCCATCCATAAGTGCAATCGTTGCCGCACAGATACTTGCTTGGGATGTTGATCCATTTGAAGCAGTCGATTCAGACACAACACGAATAGTGTAGGGGAAAGAAATTTTATCTGGAAGTACTGGAATAAGTGCTTTCTCTGCGAGGAAGCCGTGACCCATTTCTCGGCGATTGATTCCGCCTACGCGGCCAGTTTCTCCGGCAGAATATGGAGGGAAATTGTAGTGGTGCATAAATCTTTTCTTTGCATCAAATTCAATACCATCAATAGTGTGCATTGCATCTGGTCCGGCAAGGGTGAGGATGCTCATCACGTGTGTTTCACCACGGTAGAAAATTCCTGAGCCATGAAGCACATCTGATATGCCACCAGCCACACCCGAGAGGGCGCGAACTTCATCCATGCCACGCATATCTGGGCGCATGTCTTTTTCTAGCGCAGCATCGTGTAACGCCTTGTCTATATAGGTCTCTATATAGTCTTCTGCGACGAATTTAAGTCCTTCATTATCAGCGTATTTTTCGTCTACAAACTTTTTCCATTCATGCTCAGCTTCATTAATTGTCTTCTTGCTTTCTGTTTTGCTGAATAATCCTTTATCAAGAATCGGTACAATGAGCCCGTTAAACAGCTTCTTGATCTCTTCTGTTGTTTCTTCGGTGTGAAACACGAGCTTCTCCTTCCCGAGTTTTTCGCGAAGTGTCTTTTGGAAGTTTTCCCATTTTGTAATTTCTTCTATTGCGAGGTCAAATGCACTACCCATTACCCCTTCTTCGAATTCAAATGACATTGCTTCAATCATGTTGATCGTCTTATCTTTTCCGCAAACCATGAGGTCGAGTGAGTAGACGGGATCATTGCCTTGCTTTAAATAATTGTTTACCGCAAGATTTGGTGCATCATTTGTACTACTAATGTGTACTGCGCCAACAGGACCTCCCCATGGAATGTTTGATGTATGGAGTGCGATACTTGCTGCATTGATACCGAGCGTCTTTGGGTCTTCGGTGCCGACAGCGATTACAGTGATGATTACTTGCACTGCATTTTTAATACGGTGATCAAAGAGTGGGCGGATAGTACGGTCAATCACACGGGCTGAAAGAATTGCCTGATCAGATGGGCGACCTTCTCTGCGAGTGAATTGTGAGCCGAGAATTTTTCCTGCTGCATAAAACTTTTCTAAATATTCAACCGTAAGATTAAAAAATCCTGGGTTAGACTTTCCATCACGACTAATGACCGCTGTCGCCATCACTACCGTGCCTCCACTTTTCAAAATAACAGAACCATTTGCTTGCTCGGCTAAATCAGAAAATACTGCAGTAACTTTTTTACCACCGATTTCCACTTCGAATTCTTGTGACTTCATATTGTGTAAGCTACTCTCCAGACTCTAGCTTTGAAACCTTCCAGCATTATTCATTACTGGCATTTCAATTCTATCTGTCTGGAGACTAGCAATTAAACTTGATAATACTCGCATCATAACAGAAAACACTCCTTTTATAAAGAGTGAAAACTTGGCTAAAAAAGTGAAAACCCGCAAGCGAGTTTTCACTGGCTTACGGGTTTGATTTTATAATGGTAACTCAAGTAAGTCATCATTTGATGAAATAAACGCTTTTAAAATTACAAATCCCCCGACAACAAAACCTAAAATGATCATCATGCATACCATTAATACATCGATAGATCTTCCTCCTAATTCAGCAACGGATCCATCTAAGTTTCCGACAAATTGGCTGGCGATGTAAATAAGTATGGCTCCAATTCCAATAAAGATAATCCGGTAAGCAAAACTTACCAAAAAAAATAATGCATCCAAGAGGATGTTCGTAACAGGGTTTAAAAGTAGTTTTTTCATTTGTATAAATTCCCTTGTTTTTATGGGATTTATATATACCAAAAATTGATATACATAAATCCCATAAAATATAGAAATCTAAAGTATCAAAGATCTATTTACCTGATATTATTATAGCATAGTAATACACTATTTGTCAAGCACAAAAACCCCTTATAAAATAAGGGGTTTTGTGCGTTCGATGTATTCTTATTTAACTAACTGCTCTTTAAAATAATTCACCCAAGGGATGTCGCTCGGGTCTTTTCCATGAATGAGTGCGAGGGAGTATGCGAGGTACATTGATGTAAGCATTGTAATGAGCGTCTGTGTGAGTGGTGAATTCCCTACAACTGGAATTGTTATATATTGTATCCCCTGTTTGGTGAGTACATCTTTTGTTACGGCAATTCGTTTTTGTATTTTTGTGCTGTACATTCCTGACTCAAAAAACACAAACACTACTTTTTCTTTATTGGTATCAGGGAATGTTAATCCTTCCATGAGGTGATGATTCAGCTCTGGAATTTCATGAGTGAGCGCAAGTGCTTTTGCGGTTTCGTGAATTTGATTTCGAGTAAATCTGCCCACGTTTGTAAGATGCTCTGCAAAAATAAGTACGGGCATTTTGCCTTTTAATTTGTCTGCAGTTTCCCAGCCGGCTTCAATTCCGCTCGTCGTGTTTTTTAATTCCTCTAAACTTTTTTCCACTTCTTCCTTTTTCAAACTGCACACACCATAATTTATACACACTTTTAAAATTTCCATCATCATGGAGCCCACTCCAAACCTCGGCTGTCCGCATGGGTTCGCACTCGTATCTATTTTATGTAATTCTAAATTATTCTCTGTCGCAATTTGTGCGAGTGCTCCACCGACGGTGATGCATACTACAGTCGCTCCTGTTGCTAAGGCTTTTTGTGTTGCGCTTAAAGTTTCCTCTGTTCCGCCGGAATAACTCATTGCGAGAAATAATGTGTGCTCATTTACCCACTGCGGAATCGTGTAATCGTGACTCATCGTAATTGGTACAGTGAAAATATTGAGTGACTTTAGCATGTATGCACCGAGGGCAGAACCACCCATCCCCGCGACTAGAATATTTTTTATTTCTTTTTTATTTTCATTTCCTTGCTGTTCTCCATTCCATGCTAATTCACATTGCTTTCCAAATAGTTCAATAGAACCAAGCACATTTTTACTATCAAATTCTTTTATTGCGTTTTGTATAGTTTCATTGTTCATTTTTCTATTTTAGCATATGATAGATATATGTGTGGAATAATTGGTTATATAGGTAAAAGAGAGGCCTTTCCAATCCTAGTAAAAGGCTTGGAACGGCTGGAATATCGTGGATATGACTCTGCGGGGATTGCCCTTTTGGACGAAAAACTCCATGTCTTTAAAAAGAAAGGCAAAGTCGCCGAGATGTATAAATATGCCATAGAGCATAATCCAAAAGGTACCATTGGTATCGGGCATACTCGCTGGGCAACTCATGGTGCACCAGAGGATCGAAATGCGCACCCTCACCTTTCAGAATCCGGGTCAATTGCAATTATTCATAATGGAATCATTGAGAACTATGCAGTGCTCAAAGCTGCATTTATAAAAGAAGGTCATACCTTTACTTCAGATACTGATACCGAAGTCCTCGCACACCTTATTGAAACAGTAAAAGAAAAAGATAACCTTTCTCTTTTTGAAGCGGTGCGTATTTCGCTTACGCAAGTCGTAGGTGCCTATGCGATTATTGTTATGGATGAAAAAGATAAAGATACATTAATTGTCGCACGCCGTGGAAGCCCGCTCGTTATTGGTATTGGTGAACAAGAATTTTTTATTGCGAGTGATGCATCACCGATTGCTGAATATACAAAGAGTGTTATTTATTTGGATGATAATCAAATTGCACAAGTAAAAAGAAATGGTGAATACACCGTCTCTTCTATCGAAGGGGTCCCGCATACTCCATTTATTGATAAGCTCACTCTTGAGGCTGAAATGCTAGAGAAAAATGGCTACGATCATTACATGCAAAAAGAAATTTTTGAACAAGCGCACACCATTTCCGATGCACTTCGTGGGCACATTCTGCCAGATCATTCTGTGCACCTTCGTGGGCTTGAAGAAATTGCAGATCAGCTCGCAACAACTCGCCGGCTCATTATCGTCGCATGTGGCACGTCATGGATTTCTGGGCTTGTGGGAGAATACCTTATTGAAAGTTTGGCAGGTATGCCGGTTGAAGTGGAGTACGCATCTGAGTTTCGTTATCGTAACCCTATCCTCAGTAAGCATGATATTGTGATTGCGATTTCACAATCAGGAGAGACGGCAGATACCCTTGCCGCACTTTCTCTTGCAAAAGAAAGAGGTGCAATTACTTACGGTATCGTTAACGTTGTCGGCTCATCTATTGCTCGTACGACTGACGCTGGTTCATATATTCACGTTGGTCCGGAAATCGGTGTAGCATCGACAAAAGCCTTTACCGGGCAAGTAGTGATCCTTTCCCTTCTTGCACTTCTTCTTGCAAAAAGTCGTGGTACGCTTGCTGAGGCAGAATACATAAAGCTCGTCGATTCACTCGAATTAATTGGAAATCTTGTCGAAAAAGTTTTGAAACAAGAAGCAAAAGTAAAACAGATTGCAGAAATTTTGAAAAATAAAGAAAATGCATTATTCCTCGGGCGCGGTGTGCTCTTCCCTGTTGCGCTTGAAGGGGCACTAAAATTAAAAGAAATTTCATACATTCATGCGGAGGGCTACCCTGCTGCAGAAATGAAGCATGGCCCGATTGCGCTTGTGGAAAAAGATTTCCCGGTAATTGTGGTTGCTACAAATGAAGCAATGATTGATAAAGTAATCTCTAATGTGCAGGAGGTAAAAGCACGTGGTGCCCTCACTATCGGACTTGTGCGCGAAGGACAGGAATCAATGAAAGATATTTTTGACCATATTGTTGAAATCCCAAATGTACCTGATGAATGGATGCCAATTATTTCAGTAATTCCCCTTCAGCTCCTTGCCTATCATACCGCAATTCTTCGTGGCGCCGATGTAGACAAACCCCGCAACCTCGCAAAATCTGTGACTGTAGAGTAAGTAAATAAAAAGAACTGAATCGAAGTTTTCTGCGCTACGACTAGATGGGAACCCCTCCCAGGCCAGAGTGCGAAAAACGGAGATCAGTTCTTTTTATTTGTGCTACATTAACTTTTTCAATATTTCTATTGTTTCATCAAGGTCTTTTTGGGTGTGTAACGCGGAAACTTGGAAGCGGATGCGGGCTTCACCTTCGGGAACGACAGGGAATGAGAGTGATGTGGCATAGATACCATTTTCAAAAAGCTTTTTGGAAAGGTCGGCAGCTTTTGCTGCATCACCGATCATGAGTGGTACAATCGCATGATTCCCTTCGAGTGTTGGGAGATTATTTTCTTCTAATTTTGCACGGAAGTATGCTGCATTTTCTTTTACTTTTTTTGTGAGTGTGGAATCCTTTTCCATCATATCAATACTTGCGATACCTGCCATGACTATCGAGGCAGGGAGTGCGTTGGAGAATAGATAGGTACGTGACTTCTGGCGAAGGAGATCCACCAATTCTTTTTTTCCTCCAATATATCCACCGAGCGCACCACCGAGTGCTTTACCAAGTGTCCCCGCGATGACATCAATCTTTCCGAGTACTCCTTGTGCTTGTGCAGTGCCACGACCAGTCTCCCCCATAACACCGATGCCATGCGCATCATCAACAAAAAGGAGTGCATTATATTTTTCTGCAAGCTCAATAATTTTTTGCAGATCTGCTTGTGTACCCTCCATAGAAAAGATCCCATCAGTCGCAATTATTTTATTTCGGTAGTTTTTATCTTTGTCTTCTTCGAGCAATTGCGCAAGCATTGCGACATCTCCCCCTTTGTAAATTCTTTTATCAGTAACTTCTTTTTTGCATAATTTAAATGCATCGATAATTGAAGCATGATTATTTGCATCACTATAGATGACATCTTTATAATATGGTTCAGTACTCCCGTATGCTTCATTTATGATAGTCGCAAAGAGTCCAAGATTTGCCATGAAATTAGTAGAGTAAAGGATGACATCTTCTGTGCCGATAAATGTTGCAATTCTCTTTTCAAGTTGTCGGTGAATCGTTTGTGTGCCAGAGAGGAAGCGAACTGATGCAGTACCAAAGCCGAATTCTTTTAACCCTGCCTCTGAAGCTTCAATAAGTGCTGGGTTATTTGCAAGGCCGAGGTAGTTGTTTGAGGCAAACATAATCATTTCTTTTCCATCGACGGTCACTCGTGCACCCTGAGCACTCGAAATTTCCCGTTCTGTTTTGTATTTCCCTGCTTGTTCAATTGCTTGTAAATCCCCTGCTAATTGGTCTATGAACTTTTTTGTATACATACTACCAATTTACCAAAAATAATCATTTTGCACTATTTGACAAAGAGTGTGAGTATGCTACTCTTTCTTTAAATTAATTATTTTTGTCATGACATATACAACTAACGAACGTGTCCTGCGGGTCACTTTAAAAAAGATGATAGGCGTATCGCCTAGTATTAACTATGAATGGCTTGGACCATTTCCTGATGCATTGGATATTCACAAGGGAGGACCTGAAAAATTCTTAGAAAAGTTTTTCGAATTCTTACATGGAGCTGGTATTTCTTCAGAAAATCCTGATCATACGCTTATTAGAGTTTTAATTTGGGGACCTGGATTAGGCGTTCGCGATGTGTATTTTAATAGTCATCACCGACCTTTTTTAAAGTCTCTTGCATCTGCATGCAAAAAAGAGAATCCTAATATGTTTTTGCCGGAATATATCATTTTCTTTTTTGGGGAAAAGGGTTCATTTGAGACCACTCCAATTATCGATGATAAGATTTTTTTGGTGAAAGTTTTTCGGTTTAAAGAACCCCAAAAGCAGTCAATTAAGGATGCGGTAAAAGAGTAGCATGGTATGAAGACAGTACAGAATAAAAAATGACCTCACTTTTTAAGTGGGGTCATTTTTGTTTTACTGTGCTAATTTTTCTTTTAAATTACTGAGCATTACTTCTGTCATTTTTTCTAAATCAAATTCATGTTTCCAGTTCCAATCATTTCGAGCTTCACTATCATCAATACTTGCTGGCCATGAATCCGCAATTTTTTGGCGGTGATCCGGTGCGTATGAAATTTCAAATTCTGGAATATGTTTTTTTACGGCTTCGGCGATTTCTTTTGGAGAAAAGCTGATTGCAGAAAGATTGTATGAAAGTCTATTTTTTACTTGTTCAGCTGGTGCCTGCATTAGTTCAATGGTCGCACGGATGGCATCATCCATATACATCATTGGGAGGTATGTATTTTCAGAGAGGAAGCAAGAATACTTTTTGTTTTTAATTGCTTCATAAAATATTTCTACCGCATAGTCTGTCGTGCCTCCGCCCGGAGCACTCTTCCAGCTGATGAGCCCAGGGTAGCGGACACTACGGACATCGAGTCCAAATTTATTGTGATAATACTGGCAGAGCATTTCTCCTGCGTATTTTGTAATACCATACATCGTACTCGGTTCTATCACAGTGTGCTGAGGTGTTCCCTCGCGTGGAGTAGTCGGCCCGAATACTGCAATTGAACTTGGCCAAAAGATTTTTACTTTTTCAGCGACACCAATATCGAGAATTCCTCGAAGACTTTCCATGTTGAGGTCCCAGCAAAGCTTTGGATCTTTTTCTCCTGTTGCAGAGAGAAGTGCAGCGAGTAGGTAAATATCCGTCACCCCTTCCTTTTTTACTACTTCATGGATTGCCATTGCGTCGCGAGCATTGAGCGTGAGGTATGGGCCCGTCCCTGCAAGCATTGCATGCTCCCCTTGAATATCACTTGCGATCACATTTTCTCCGCCGACCATCTTTCTGAGTGTGAGGGTAAGCTCAACACCGATTTGTCCACATGCACCGATAATTAATATTTTACTCATTTGAATTATAAATTAATTGTAATGTTTTTTTATCTCCTTCATTAAATACTACTCCCCTGCGTGCCATCATTCGTGTTGCGGTCTTTTCAATAACTTCAAATGGAATTGCTATCATATTATCCTTTCCATAATAATTTACACATGGTGGCACATCTGTCGTCACTGTTCCATAAATATGTGCACCCATACCAATAATTTTTCCCGTATAGATTGCTGTATTGAGCGCCGTTTTTACATGATCTGCAATGATAGATCCGATGAATTGCTCGCCTGTCTCAACTCCATCCATCTTTATTGTGCCATATGTATTTTTAAGATTTGATGTGGCTGTGCCTCCGCCGAGATTCACCCAGCTTCCCACATAGCTATCTCCTACATATCCATAGTGGCCTTTGTTGCTATATGCTTCGAATACAGAATTTGAAACTTCCCCACCTATTTTACAAAACTTTCCAATGTATGAGCCGGAGATGTTTGAGTGCGGATTGATGGTTGCTCCTTCATCTATACGAAGTGGTCCTGCGAGGTAGGTAAATGGCATTATTGTTACGTTCTTTTCAATTACAATAATTCCTTTTGTTGTATCAAATACAATATGATCATTAATACTTGCGTGCGTAGGCAAGTATACACCTTTTTGAATTTCTTTATATTCTCCACTTTGTACAATTTCCTCTCTGTATTCTTCTAAATTTTTTGCAAAGTGTTTTTTATGTAATGTAACTAAGTGGAAAAGCTCTTTTGGGTCTTCGTTGTAGCCTGCTTCCGGAAGGAATCCTCCCACATGCATATCTGACGTATTGTGTATCAAAGAGAGTTTCATATTATCGAATTAAATATTTTTGTGGACTTACCGAAAGGTCGAGGAAATCATCAGCAACCTCTTTTAATTTCATTGAGGCAGATTTACCAAATGAGACTACTTCAACTTGTGTCCCATGAGTATTCTGTAAATATTCTACGAGCGGGATAAAATCTCCGTCCCCTGCGACGAGGATGACGGCATCAAGGCGTGGTGCCATTTTCATTGCATCGACGGCGATACCTACATCCCAGTCACCTTTCTTGGCCCCACCAGAAAATACTTGGAGGTCTTTTGTTTTTGTTTCAATGCCGAGCTTTGTAAGTGCTTCAAAAAAGTTTTTTTCTTCACCGCCTTCACTAGTGATGACATATGCAGTAGCGCGGACGAGCTTACGCCCCGCAACTGCGTCTTTTAATACTGCTCCGAAGTTCACTTTACGTTTGTAGAGGTTCTTTGCGCTATGGTAGAGGTTTGAAGTATCAATAAATACCCCGACTCTTTGTTCTTTGTGTTTGATTATCATATATATAGTATATCAAATTAAAATACTCCGACCAGAAGGAGGGAGTATCTTAATTTATGCTTTTAATTTTTTAGCTACTTTCTCATGGCGAGTCTTGTCTGTCTTTTCTAGGTGTTTCAGGTGCTTTCGGCGATCTGCCACCATCTTGATAAGTCCACGTCGTGAGTGATTATCTTTCTTGTGTTTCTTTAAATGTGTTGCAAGTTCATCAATACGCTCAGTAATCATAGCGATCTGAACTTCTGGAGAGCCTGTATCCTTATCATGGACCTGGTTCTTTTTGATGATTGTTGCCTTTTTCTTCGTTGTTAACATAGGGCTTATAGTAGCACGGATTGCAAAATTATGCAAGATGCACAGTAAAGGCCCTATTGTATCGCTACATAAGGGCCTTAATCTTCTTTTTTTTCAATGGGTTCACCATTTTCGTTCAAGATACATATATATGTATAGTGTTCGATCACTCCTTTTGGGTTTTTAGTACTATACGCGATGCGTATACTGTCACAATCTGCCGATGCTTCATTAATTCGCACTTTTAGAGTGGTATCTTTCGTCAGGATTATTTTTTGCCAGTCTTTTTTGGTATTGTTATACCAATAAAAACCGTTTTTCTTTCCAGAGCCTTTGATTGTTTTATACACGATGCTTTTGAGAATATATACATCTACGGTATCGCAGTATGTTACCGGAGTGAGTGCGCAATTTTGAGCGAGGGTGAACTTGTATGAAAAAATAAAAAGAACAATCAGTGTGCGTGTGAGTACTTTCATATTGATTTTTTTGTTTAGTATCAAGCAAAAGACGTGGGAAGTCAATATATGATACAATTATTGTGCGACATATGGCGACACGACTAGACCAATTAAAAAGAGAGTTCCTTGAGCATATTGAAATTGAAAAAGGTAATGCTTTGCGAACCGTTGAAAATTACGATCAATATCTTAGTCGTTTTTTTGCTTTTGCTAAACTCGAGGAGCCAGAAGATATCACTATTGAAAAAGTTCGAGAATTCCGCTTGTGGCTGAACCGCCAATCAACTGGCAATAATCGCCAGACAGGTAAAACTATTTCAAAAAAAACACAGAATTATTATATGATTGCGCTCCGTGTATTCCTGAAATTCCTCACTCGCCGAAAGATTAAATCAATGACTGCTGATGAGATTGATCTTGCAAAAGTTGGTGAGCGTTCGCTTGACCTTATTACCCCAAATGAACTTGGCCGGTTGCTGACTGCCTCTGGTGGAAGTGACATAAAGTCTTTGCGCGACAAAGCCATCCTTGAGCTACTGTTTTCTACAGGATTACGTGTCTCGGAATTGTGCTCTCTGACGAATGACCTTGATCTTACAGCTGACCAATTCTCTATTCGCGGAAAAGGCGGAAAGGTGCGTGTCGTCTTTCTTTCTGATGAAGCAAAGAATGCACTAAAGAGTTATATGGCACTGCGGAAAGATATGTCTGATGCACTCTTTGTGCAAGTTGGTAAAGAATTGGAAACAGCAAAAGAAATTCGCTCCCTCACCCGCCGTTCCATCGAGCGTATCGTAAAACAATGCGCAATGAAAGCCGGTATATCAAAAAAGGTTACGCCCCACGTCATCCGCCACTGCTTTGCGACAGACCTCCTCGGTAATGGTGCCGATATTCGCTCTGTGCAAATGATGCTTGGGCATGCCAACATTGCAACGACGCAGATCTATACTCACGTCACCGATTCCCAACTCCGCGATGTGCACAAAAAATTCCACGGTAAAGGCAAATAAACGAAACTAAAATATAACTTTTCGTAGGGGTTTTGAGGCTGTCGAGCCGAAAACTTCAGGATTTTTTAAGCTTCAAAAAATCCGTACCGGAGAAAGGTTTGTATTTTATGGAGTTTATTAGTTTGTGTTACTATACATATATGAAACTCATTTCTTGGAATACAAATGGATTACGGGCGACGGTGAAACAAGGCAATTTTGATGGATTGTTTGCAAAATACAAGATGGATATTCTCTGTTTACAAGAGACAAAGTGTGAAGCTGAGCAACTTCCTGATGCAGTGCGAAACATAAAGAACTATCATTCATACTTCTCTCACTCTCTAGGAAGAAAGGGATATAGTGGTGTCGCTGTGTATACAAAAGTGAAGCCGGATAAAGTAGAGTATGGCTTAGGAATACAAGAGCTCGATCAAGAAGGGCGACTCATTGTGCTTTATTTTGAAAAAGGATTAGGAAGTGTGAAACAAAAGACTATTCTTTTGAACGGCTACTATCCAAACGGTGGGCAAGGTCCGCACCGCCTCGAATACAAGCTCAAGTTTTATGATGCATTTTTAAAATTTATCGATAAAAAGAAAAAGGCTGGGTATGAAATAATTTTTACTGGTGATGTAAATACTGCGCATGAAGCGGTGGACCTGGCTCGCCCAAAAGCAAATGAAGAGAACACCGGATTCCTCCCTATCGAGCGTGCATGGATTACAAAAGTAATTGATCACGGATATGTAGATACATTTCGTACACTTCACCCAAATACAAAAGACATGTATACCTACTGGGATCAAAAGACTTCTTCTCGTGACCGCAACGTCGGCTGGCGTATTGATTACTTCTTTGTTTCAGCTCCCCTTCTTCAGCTCATAAAAAAGTCTGAAATGCTCACCGACTACCTCGGCTCTGACCACTGCCCTATTGTGCTTGAGTTAAAGTAATAGATGTGGAACAATAGCAGTATGAATACTAACTGTCAAAATTGTAAAAAGGAATTTATGATAGACGAGCGAGATGAGCTCTACTATCAGAAAATTAATGTTCCCCATCCTACATGGTGCCCTGAATGCAGATTGATTCGGAGAATTTCTAAAGTGAATGGTTTTTCGTTGTTTTGGCGTAACTGTGATTTATGTGATAAGCGGACACTCTCGATGTATCCAGCAACTCAAGATATTACTGTATATTGTCAGCCTTGCTGGTGGGGTGATAAATGGGATGGAACTGAATATGGAATGGAATATGATTCGTCTCGCCCCTTTTTAGAACAAGTAAAAGAGCTTAGTGACAAGACTCCATATTGTGCTCTTGAGACTACTTATCTTACTTTGAAAGATTGTGAGTATTGTAATGCGATTGCGTATAGCAAGAACTGTACACTCGCTGGCTGGGCAGATTATTGTGAAAATGTGTGCTATTCAGCATTGCTCAATGGTGTGAAAGACACGACTGATTGTTTACGCATGCAGGATTCAGAGCTCTGTTATGAATCCATAGGACAAAATAAATCCTACAGAGTGATGTATTCTGAGGAATGTGATACTTCTACTGATGTTTGGTTTTCTCGTAATTGTTACAGTTGTACAAATTGTGTGGGTTGCGTAAATTTGCGTGGCGCTTCTTACCATATTTTTAACGTGAAATATTCCAAGGAAGACTATGGGGCAAAGATAAAAGAAATGAAACTTGATACGAGGTCTGGAATTAAAACAATTAAAGTTGAAGCTGAAAAATTTTGGAAGCAGTTTCCTTATCGTGCATATTCTGGAAATACTTTTAATTTAAATACTACTGGTGAGTATGTATACGAGGCGAAAAATTCTGAAAACATGTATATATCAAATGGTACTGAAGATTGTAAAAATTGCCAATTCGTTACGGTGGCACCAGCGAGAGATTGCGTGGACTATTCTGGTTGGGGTAACAATGCAAATCTTATATATGAATCAGCAAATATTGGAGATAATGTGAGTAATGTGAAGTTTTCTTGCTATTGTTTTCCCGATGTAATGAATACAGAATATTCTATTTGGGCAATCGCTGGCAAAAATAATTTTGGTTGTGCCAATCTAAAGCGGAAACAATATGCAATTTTAAATAAAGTGTATGATAAAGAAATTTACGAAAAGCTTTGTGCCGAAATTATGGAAGACATGAAGAAGAATCCTTATGTGGATGCACTGGGGAGAAAGTATTATTACGGAGAATTTTTTCCACCTGAGTTTAGTAAGTTTGCTTATAATACATCCAATGCACAGAAATTTTTCCCAAAAACAAAAGTAGAGGCTGAAAGTGAAGGATATTTTTGGCATGAAGAGCCAGAGGCGAATATTGAAGCGACTATTACTGGAAATGATCTTCCTGAGACACTTACAGAATCAGGAGACAAAATACTCGACGAGATTATTTCCTGCACGACTTGTCCTAAAAAGTATAAAGTAATTCAGCTCGAGTACAGCATTTTGCAAAGACTCAATCTCCCTATTCCGAATCAGTGCCCAAAATGTAGAGACAGTGCACGCTTTGCAAAAATAAATATTCCAAAGTTCTACGAACGTCATTGCGCAAAGTGCGATGCTTCTGTAACCACCGCATTTTCACCAGACCGCCCCGAAGTTATCTATTGCGAAAAATGCTATCAGCAGGAAATGGTGTAAAACTAAAAACCTCCGAATGGAGGTTTTTAGTTTGTGTCTTTCCACATGCGTTTGAATAGTGTGCGCATATTATGAGCGAGGACTGAATCGTGAATTTCTACAAGGTAGTAGGGCTTTTGGTTTGTAACGATGAGCACTATGTATGAGCCGATTACCCACTGCGTAGCAGTGAAGTCTTCTTCTCCGCTCCAGAAGCGAATATTTCTTCGTTCAAGTTTTTGTTCTACCATATGTTTTTCAATTTCTTTATCATTACTGAACAGCTTGAGGTCTATTTCTTTTGGCGCCATTTTCCAGTACCAAACTATCCAATCTTTAAACTCTTCTACAAAGGTATGGTCCTGAAAACCCCACCATGTAGTATCTGCCGTCAGCATATTCTCATTCCATTTCGGTGAAGCGGTGTGAAGGTATTCTTTTATATCAGCTTCTTCTACAAATCGTATCTTTGGCACAGAATACGTTTTAGACCCAGGAGCATTTTTTAAAAATTCTTGTAGGTCTTTAATTGAACTTTGTTTTTTATTTAAATTTTCCTGTTCCTTCTTTATAATCTTTTCTAATTCATTTTCTTGTACGGGCAAATAATAGAGCGTCTTCCCTCCGAGGTCCTCCACGATTAAACCTTTTTCTTTTAATTCCTTCGCTACACTATATATAGTAGTACGATTTATTTTTGCGAGCCGTGAAAGAAGTGCTGGAGCAATTTTCCCATGCTCAAGTATTAGCTTGTATACCGCTATCTCTTTATTTCCTAGCCCAAGCTCATTTAGCGTCTTTTCTAACATAGCCTTACTATATCAAAGTTGTTGAAAATTTGTCAACAATTTATACAGATTATACTTGTTTTTTATTTTTAGTATTGTAATATATAGTTATGGAAGAAACTAAAATTTGCAAAAATTGTGACAAAAACTTTATTATTTATGGTGATGATGCTTCTTTTTATCAGCGCATGAATGTCCCCCATCCGACTTTCTGCCCGATGTGCCGGGCGCAAAGACGGCTGGCTTTTCGAAACGAAAGAGGTTTATACAAGAGGAAGAGTGATTATTCTGGGAAGGAAATTTTCTCTATGTATTCAAACGAGTCTCCGGTGAAGGTGTATGAGCGCGATTTCTGGCTTTCTGACGAATGGGATCCGATGAATTATGGGCGTGAGATAGATTGGTCTCGCCCATTTCTCGCCCAGCTGTACGAACTTATGCTCGAGGTGCCGTTCAAGGCAAACAATGTAATCCGCGGAGTGGATAGCGAGTACTCAAATAATGCGACTGACCCGAAAAATTGTTATCTCGTATTCAACGCGACAAGTCCGGAAGATTCTATGTATTCTAATGGAGTAAATTTTTCTCGGGATTGCGTGGACTGTTCTCACATTTCAAAAACAGAATCGAGCTACCAATCTTTTTGGCTTGCGAATTGCTACCGTGCAAACTTTTGCTCTCAATGTGTAGAGTCGAGTGATTTGTGGTTTTCTCGTGATTGCCAAGGATGCCTTAATTGTTTTGGTTGTGTGAACTTACGAAATAAAAGTTACTGTTTCTTCAACGAGCAACTTTCAAAAGAGGAATATAATAAAAAAGTAAAAGAATACATGCTCCATACAAAGGAGGGCCTTGATCGTGCCATACGCGATACGAGTGCTTTCTGGAAAAAGTTCCCAAATAAATATCATCAAGGGATAAAGAACTTTGATTGTGATGGTTCATATGTCGGTAATTCTAAAAATGTGCACGATTCGTTTTTAATTCGTGAATGTGAAAATATAAAATATTCCCAGTATCTTCAGGAAACTCCGGGAGTAAAAGATGCCTATGATTATAGTATTTGGGGTGATGGTGCTGAGCTCGTGTATGAGGCTACATCTTGTGGTACTGGTGTGCAGAATATAAAATTTGCATTACTAACTCAAGAAAATGTACATGATACTGAATACACAATAAATTGTACAAATGGATGCCAAGAACTGTTTGGTTGTGTAGGTTTACGAAAGCATGAGTACTGCATTTTAAATAAACAGTATACAAAGGAGGAATATAAAATAATGGTAGAGAAAATAAAAAAGCATATGGAGGAAATGCCATATGTTGATAAAGCTGGTCGTGAGTATAAATATGGAGAGTATTTTCCAGTAGAGATGAGTCCTTGGGCATACAATGAAACTCTCGCGCAAGAATATTTCCCTCTTACAAAAGAACAAGCGATAGAAAAAGGTTACCGCTGGCGTGATCAAGATACTAAATCTTATGTACCGACTCTGACTTCAGAAAATATTCCAAACAATATAGAAGAAGTTAGTGATTCAATCACTTCAGAAATTATTGAGTGCGCTCACGAAACAAATTGTAATCACAACTGCACAAAAGCATTTCGGATTCTTGCCGATGAATTAGCTTTTTATAAAAATATCGGTGTGCCACTTCCAACACTCTGCCCTTCTTGCCGCACCATGGAGCGACTCCACTTCCGTCTTGGTCTGGAGCTCTACGAAAGAAATTGTATGTGTGGTGGTTCTGCGGATGAGACAGGTCAGTTTACAAATACTGCCAAGCATACTCACGGAGATGCTCCTTGTTGCGAAACGTTCAGAACAGGGTTCAATCCTAAAGATGGAGACATTGTCTACTGTGAATCCTGCTACCAGCAAGAAGTAGTCTAAAAATAAAAGCCAATCATATTGATTGGCTTTTATTTTACACCGTGCTTTTTTCGTAGTTTGTCTACTTCTTCACCTTCGAGTTCTTCTTTCTTTTCTTTGCCTTGTTCGCCGAGCGCGCGGAGGTCGATATCGGAGAAGGGGTCGAGTTCCCCTACTCTACCACTTAAATAGTCCAGGGTGTTCTTTGTAGGGTCATCGAGTACTTCTTCGAGGAGTGCATTTAGTATCCAGCCCATGCGGGGTCCGGCTTTTATGTTTAGTGTGTTCATGAGGTAGTTTCCATCTACCTTAAGCTGTTTTACGGAAATTGGATCACGGAGCGCTTCCTCTATCATGGCATGGTATTTGCGGAGGCGGTATGGGGCTTCTGTTTTGTTCATTCCTACCCTGTCGCACTCGCGGATTGTCATAAGATCCCAGATATTTTCTGTTCCTACATTTGCAATAATTCGGCGTACCGCAGAGAGTGTAATGAGTTCTGTATCAGAAAAGAACATATGATAGCGAATGAGCTTCACTACTTTTTCGGTAATATCTTTTGGGTATTTTAGGCGATTCATGATTTTGTCCGCCATGCGTGCACCCACAACTTCGTGTCCATAGAAAGTTGGCTTTGCTTTATTGCTTGGGGTTCGTTTCGTTCGAGGTTTACCAATATCATGAAAGAGCGCTGCAAGGCGAAGCACTGTCGGCAGTTTTTTTTCTGTGGCATGTTGGAGAGCGCCGAGGAGATGCTCGAATACATCATAGATATGTGCTCCACCCTGGTGGCAGTCGATTCCCTCTTCTAGTTCTGGAATAATATGTTTTAAGAGCCCTAATTTTTGTAGGAGGCCAATTCCTCGTGCACTATGAGGGCTGTCTATAATTTTTGTGAATTCATCACGGATTCTTTCTTGTGAAATATTTTTTATAAGATGGGCATTTTGAGCAATTGCTAATAATGTCTCCCCTTCTATGGCAAAGTCCAAAACTGTGGAAAACCTAATTGCCCGCAAAAGGCGGAGTGCATCCTCTTGGAAACGCTCATCTGGGTTCCCTACTGTTTTAATTACTTTGTCTTTTATATCTTCTTGTCCTTTATAGTTGTCTATTAGACAATCCTGTGAAACGCTGTAGGCTAAAGCATTTATTGTAAAATCACGGCGTTTTAGGTCGTCCTTTATATCTTTTGAGAAAGAAATACTCTCCGGATGCCTGTTGTCGGTGTAATTGCTCTCCTCTCGGTAAGGGGTTACTTCTACGATATAATATTCTAATGTTTCTTGTGTAACATCCTTTGGTACGCAAACCCCTACTGTGCCAAAGGCATTCTCGTAAATAGTCTTTTCAAATAAAGGGATTATCGCTTCTGGGGTCGCATTTGTCGTAATATCCCAATCTTTCGGCTCTCTGCCTAAGATAAGATCTCGTACACAACCACCCACAATAAAAGCCTCAAAACCAGCATTTTCGAGTGTTTCTGTTACATGTGTAACATAGTTTGGTATGTTCTCCTTATTTATTGTTGTTTGAGTTTGTTTCATTTTTGAAACGTTTGTGCGGGATAG